>JBJOMA010000207.1:0-4300 GCA_046052625.1 Bacteroidota bacterium | reverse complement strand
TGCCTTTGATGGTGATGACCGGACAAGGCGCCTCCCGGATGACGCGCAGCGCATTGGAACCGATGAAGCGCTTCAGGCCTGTAGAGCCGTTGGTGCCCATGATAATGAAGGAGCACTTGAGTTTCTTAGCGGCGCGATTGATTTCATCATAAATCTTTCCGCGGGCAGATAAAGTATTGACCGCGATACCGGCTCTCTTAGCCGTGTCTTCAGCGAGTTTCTCAAGAGCTTTCTGCGCCTTCTTCTCTATGGCTTTATCCTCCTTCGCACCGAGGAACGGCAGGTGAAAGGATTCGTCGATGACATGCAAAAGGTGCAGTTCCGCGTTGGTCAGGCGGGAAAGATTGAAGGACTGTTCGAGCGCGATCAGGGACTGGTCGGAGAAATCGATGGGAACGAGGATGCGGTTTTTGGAGGTGGCCATTGAAGGAAATTGGATTAATATTGTACGTAAAATTACTTCAATCCCGATGATGAAAAAAATACCGGAATCGGAACTTATCCTCAATGCGGATAGCAGCGTCTATCACCTCAATCTGCACCCGCACGAGTTGGCGGATACCGTCATCAACGTCGGCGATCCGGACCGGGTGGCGCTGGTTTCTGCCTTCTTCGACCGCGTTGAAATCCGGAAGCAAAAGCGTGAATTCATTACGCATACCGGATATTATAAAGGAAAGAGAATCAGCGTTTTATCCACAGGAATCGGAACCGACAATATAGACATTGTTTACAACGAATTGGATGCTTTGGTCAACATCGACCTGAAGGAACGGGTGGTCAAGGACACCCTTAAATCGCTTCATTTGGTCCGCATCGGCACGTCCGGTTCCCTTCAAAAGGAGATTCCGGTGGACGGTTTTGTTTTCTCCGAATTCGGACTCGGCCTGGACGGACTGTTGAATTTCTATAAGCTTCCGAACACGCCAGAAGAACAAGAACTCATCGGTGCTTTCCGCAGCCACTACCCTACGCACGGCATCCTTCCCCAGACCTATCTGACCCGCTGTTCGCCGAAATTATCGGCCGCTCTCAGTCAAGGTATGCACAAAGGCATCACGGCCTCCTGTTCCGGATTCTATGCGCCGCAGGGCCGCGTGCTCCGGTATGAACTCGCCTTTCCCGATGTCATCGACAGGTTGCAGAGTTTTTCTCACGGGGAGCACCGTGTGACGAATTTTGAAATGGAGACGGGTGCCATGTACGGACTGGCCCGTATTCTCGGCCACCACTGTTGTTCGATCAATGCGATCGTGGCGAACCGTGTCACCCGCGAACACACCCATAAGCCCGAAGAGACGATGAACCGGCTTATTGAAACAGTCCTGGACCGACTGGCTTCACTGCCTGACTAAGGAATTGCTTTAGCGGATGACGGCGATACGGCGAGCAGCCATTACGCCTTCACGAATGCATTGCATCACGTACATCCCGTTGGGAATTCCGGAGATGTCTATTGCCTGCTGGCGGCCGGGCTGCAACTGCAGTTCGGTACGCAATACTTCTTTACCATTCAGATCGCAGAGCTGAATCGTCACATTAGCCGTCTCATGTCCGGCCATGATCAAACGGTCGGTTGCAGGCTGGGGATAGACGTGCAGGATGCGGTCAAAATCGGTCTCATCGACGCCGATATTATCCGGTGAGAGTTGTACGTTCAGGGCCGTGACCTGTCCGGTCTGCAGCGAAACTCCCGGAATCAGCTTGGTGGTATAACCCTGACGGGCGAATATCACGTCGTAATGACCGGTATCCACGATCCCGGTCCGGTAATCACCGATCGTATTGGAGTACTTCACCACCGGAGAATTGACGATACTGACCGCAGCGTTCGAGACGGGCAGGCCGGTTACGGAATCAGTCACCGTCCCCTCCAGGTAACATGCGCGGACGTAATTCGGCTGAAACAGATACACCTTCTGGAAGTACATGTCCGTGGCGAGGATGGCGCCGGATGCCAGGTACGGATCCGCGTCCCAGCAAAGGAAATTACCGGTAGGAAAATTGGCGATTTCAACGATGTTGTCAGGACGGGAAGCATCCGCGATGGTCAACTGGCTGCCGTAGCTCGGATTGATGAGATAATCGTTGAAGACACGGACGTTATGCACTTCGTACTGTGTCAGGTTTACATTCTTGAATTCATCCAATAAGGATATGTTGGAGAGATTCGAAATGTCGTAAGCCGCCACCGGCTGATTCCCGCGTTCATCGGTTGTGAAAATGACCTGGCCGTTGTCGCTGAGCCAGGTGTTGTGATTGAATAAACCCGGTGTCGACTGCGTTGCCAACAGCAAAGGTGATGCGCGGTTGGTGATATCATAAACGGCGAACTGTCCGGCGAGGATCTCACTCGAATAGAGCCGGTTCCCGCGTACATAGGAGTCGTGACTGTAGTGATTGGTGATGGCTCCTAGATACACCGGATTCCAGGGATCGGCTAAGCTGCAGATGAGGACACCTTGCCCTAACTGAGAGATGTTATGACCGTTTACATACAGATAGCCGTTGTCGACCGTGACGGTGTGCCCTTTCACCAGCGGAGCCGGCATGTTAGCGTCGCCTTGCCAGAATTTATACGGAACGCTGTCGGGCAGATAGCGCAGGTCCATGATCTGGACGCCATTCAGTATACCGGCTGTATCAACGCCCTCACTGACTGCGTAGGCATACGTCCCTTCCACTTTCACTTCGTGCCAGTTGCTGGAATTTCCGGGCAACTGGAACAGGAACTGCGGGTTGGAAGGTTGAGTGATGTCCAGGAATGCGATACCGTTCTGAGCACCGATCAGCGCGTATTCGTTACCTGCCGTATCGGTATAATGCCAGCATCCCGAAAGGTTCTGGAACGGGAACGTGTAGACGCTGAGTTGCGTCATGTTCTTTTGCGCCCTTATGCCTAACGGGAGCGCCAGCAGTAAGAAGATAATTATGCTGCTGCGGTTCATGTTCCTTACGATTAACGGACGATCAGTCCGGCCGATTGTATCTGACCTTGTCCGCTGATGACGAGCCGATAGGAACCCGAGGCGATACCTTTCAGGTCCAGGTCGAATTCGTTGAAGTAAACCGGTCTTTCGAGTACTACGCGACCGGACACGTCGAACAAGCAGAGTCGATCATTTCCAGAGACCGGCTGAGCGTAACGGATTCGGACGCGGTCAGATGCAGGGTTCGGATAAGCCGACAGCAAACTGACATTCACGGAAGGTTCATTGACAGCGGTGGCCAAATCGTATCGCAGCAATACCGCATCTGACTGGTACGTCACCGTACTGTCCGAGATTCCGCAGACCCAGGTAGCCGTATTTTGCTGCAGCAATCCGATCGGTTCATCGTCACCGAAGGCAGGTCCCTGCCAGGAGGAAATCCAATCCTGCACACCCCAGGCATCATACCGGATGGAAACGATGTTGTTATCGGTCACTCCTCCGGTAGTATCGACAGACGAAAAGCCGGTCACCAGGATCTCACCGGCGGAGTTGATGGCCAGCGCAACCGGTTCATCGTCGTCGCTGACCGGTCCGTCGTAGACTTTCGGAGCGGCCCAGGTCTGAGTTAGGAGGTTGTTCTCCAATTTGACAGTCACGTAATCGTAATTCGCGAACAGCGGTGTGGCATCGCGGTCGGAGCGCATCAGGACGACCACTTTGTTCTGGTAATCGGTGGCGATAGCGGCGGCTTCATCATTACCGGAACCGGCTCCGTTAAACGTGTACACACCGGAAAGGGCACCGGCGGAGGTGACCCGGAATGCGAGTGCATCGTCCGATCCTGCGGCCACACTGGTTACTGTTTTACCGGCCACGAAGATGTTATCGTTCGCGTCCACCGCCATGGCTTCGGCGCGGTCGTCCAGTCCTGCAGAGCCGGCATAAATGGCCGGCGCAGCCCAGACCGGCGTGCCGGTAGCAGGGTTGTACTTGATCACAAACGCATTGTCCTGCAAGCCGGATTGGGTACGTCCACAGACAACGACATTACCTGCGTTGTCGATCAGGATATCGGTGGCTTCGTCCCGACCGTTCGTTGTACCGTTGAAACGCTGTGTCCATTGGAGGACACCCGTCGGAGAATACTTGAGGGTGACGGCGTCGTTATTGTCCAGCGTATCGTTCAAGTCCTGATCGCTTCGGCCGGTGACGTAAATGTTTCCGGAAGCATCCACTGCTACGGCAGTGGCGCGATCAGATTGGTTGAAAACGTAATTGTACTGACGTGTCCATACCGTGTCGCAGTTCGCGGGGTTGAATTTCACGATAAGGTAGTTACTCTTCTGTCCTGCCCCTTTGGTATAACC
>JBJOMA010000206.1:0-5461 GCA_046052625.1 Bacteroidota bacterium | reverse complement strand
ACTCCCGGATTCATGCGGGAATACCGCAGACATGCCGTAGTGGTGATCCTGATACTGGCGGCTGTCATTACGCCCACTTCCGATGCTACCACACTGCTGATGGTCGCCATTCCATTGTACTTCCTCTATGAAATATCCATTTTCGTCAGCGCCTACGTCAACCGAAATAAAAACTAACATCCTCTCCCATGGAATCGAAGCTCGTAACGGAATTCAATGATTACCGCAGCCGCATGAACGGACGGATCATGGACTCTGACAATCTGGTCCTCAAACGTCTTTTCAACCTGGACACCAATGCCTACGAGGAAGGCGCACTCAGCGTGAAAACCAAGGAGATGCTGGGACTGGTGGCTTCGATGGTGCTGCGCTGTGACGATTGCATCCGTTACCACCTTGGAAAGTGCCATGACGAGGACGTGACCACCGAGGAGATCTACGAAGTGTTCGCGATCGCCAACATCATCGGCGGCACTATCGTCATCCCTCATCTACGGCGGGCTGTTGAATACTGGGAAGCACTGCAGCAAAGCTGAGCCCGGAATAGCCGTATTTTTCGTATCCCATGACGAAGAACGGTTCCGGCAGGCGCTTGATCGCCTTTCTATTCGTGTTACATGCGATCCAGGTCGTCGGGCAGACAACGAAAGTCTCCGGCCGCGTCTATGATCCGCTGACCGGTGAACCGGTATCCTTCGCCAGCCTCGTCTTCCTTGGAACGTCGGTCGGAAAGAACGCTGACATCGACGGCAACTATACCATCTCGACCGACCTTGCGGTAGACAGTCTTCGTGCAACCTTCATCGGCTACCTGCCGGCAACGGTCAGAGTGAAACGCGGTCAGTCGCAGCATCTGGACATCGCACTTCGGGCAAACAAATTCGATCTTCCGGAGGTAACGATCAACGCCGGCGAAAATCCGGCCATCACACTGTTAAAAAAGGTGCTCGACCATAAACCGGAGAACGACCGGGAACGACTGCAGGCCTATCAATACGAGGCCTACAACAAGATCGAGTTCGATGTGAACAAGATCACCGAAAAGTTCACCAACCGGCGCATCTTCAAACCCTTCAAATTCGTCTTCGTTTACATCGACTCCAGTGAAAGCAACCAGCCGCCGTTCCTTCCGGTCTTTTTCACCGAAAGCGTTTCGGACGTGTATTTCCGGAAGAATCCCGTTCTGAAAAAGGAGATCATCAAAGCCAGCAAGGTTTCCGGCGTAGAGAACAAGACCGTATCCCGCTATCTGGGCGACCTCTACTCCAACATCAACATCTACGATCCCTACATTTATCTCTTCGGTAAAGGGTTCGTCAGCCCCATCTCCGGCGTAGCACAAGCGTATTACAAGTACATGCTCATGGACAGCCTGTACATCAACGACAAGTGGTGCTACAAGATCACGTTCCATCCCCGAAGGAAGCAGGAGCTGACCTTCTCCGGCGAGTTCTGGGTCCATGACACGACATTCGCCATCCGGAAGGTGAACATGCGGATCACCGGCGACGCGAACATCAACTTCGTCGAAGACCTTGCCTTCATCCAGGATTATGACCATGTGAATAACCGACAATGGATGCTTACCAAGGAGGTCTTGGTGGTGAACCTGGCACCTACAGAGACGAAGAACAAAGAGACCACCGGATTCATCGGTCGCAAGACCACATTCTACCGCAACTTCGTACTGGAGAAGCCCATGGACGAGAAATGGTTCCGGGAAACGAACGAAGTTGTGATGCGGGAGGATGCCTATAAGCAAAGTGCTGCCTATTGGGATTCTACACGTGGGGAACGCCTGGGGGAGCGGGAGCGGAAGATCTACGCGATGGTTGACACCATCAAGACCATTCCCGCCTACAAGACCTGGTCGGACCTGATCTATCTGGGCGCGACCGGCTACCGGGAAGTCGGACTTTTTGAAATAGGCCCCATCTATACGTTCCTCAGCTGGAACAATATCGAAGGTCTTCGCGCGCGTTTCGGCGGACAGACCAGCAACAATTTCAGCACCCGTCTTATCTTCAGCGGCTATACTGCATATGGCTTCACGGACGAGCGATTCAAGTTCGGAGGAACAGCACGGTACTTCCTGAGCAAGGAGCCGCGATCCCTCGTCGGAGCCGAATTCAAGAAGGACGTCGAACAGCTGGGAAGAAGTCCGGATGCGTTCGCGAACGACAACATCTTCGGGTCCATCCTGCGGAGAGACACATCGAACATCAAGTTGAATTCGCTGGTCCAGGGCAAAGCGTATATAGACCACGAATGGGCGCCCGGATTCTCCACCCGGCTGATCGTCTCGCACAGCATCTACAAGCCGCTGGGCAATCTGGATTACACCTTCTACAGCAATGATGCGCGAACGGATTCGACAGCAATCATCAACAACACGGAAGCAACGCTTTACCTCCGATATGCGCGGCATGAACGCTTCATCGCGGGAGAGGTAGACCGCATTTCACTGGGCACCAATTGGCCGATCTTCCATCTGATGTATTCAAGAGGTCTGAATATGCTGGACGGCGGATTCCAATACAACAAGTTGCGTTTCCGCATGGACGACTACCTGTATCCGGGGAATTTCGGCGTCTTCAATTACATCGTCGAGGCAGGAAAAGTATGGGAGAATCTGCCCTATCCTTTGCTGTTCCTGCCCCCGGGCAGCAACTCCCGCGTCTACGACAAATACGCCTTCAATCTGATGAACTTCTATGAGTTCGCCTGCAACCAGTACCTCAGCTTCAAAGCCGAGCAGCATTTCGGCGGCGTATTCCTGGACCGTTTCCCTGCATTGCGAAAACTAAAATGGAGGGAAGTCGCCACAGTATCCGCCATCATGGGGTATTTGACGGATGCTAACAAGGAATTGCTGGCGGACCAACGCTCCATCAACTCTCTTCGGAAGCCTTATTTCGAAGCCGGACTCGGTATCGAAAACATTTTCAAGTTCCTTCGTGTCGATTATATATGGCGACTTTCGTATCGTAATCCCGATTGGAAAAGGGATCCAGTCACCAACCCTGACGGTTTTAGGATCGACAAGTCATCGATCTTTATCACAGGAAAGGTGACTTTCTGAGAAACTCCTGTTTAGGAATGGGCAGGCTTTCGCAACTCGAAGTTCTGTCCAAGGTAGACGCGTCGCACCTGCTCATCGGCCGCCAGTTCTTCCGCAGTACCGGCTTTCAGGATACGTCCTTCGAACAAAAGATAGGCACGGTCCGTGATCGTCAGCGTCTCGTGGACATTGTGGTCGGTGATCAGCACACCGATGCTGCGGTGCTTCAGGTGAGCGACAATGCTCTGGATATCCTCTACAGCGATCGGATCCACCCCGGCGAAGGGTTCATCCAGCAGGATGAATTTGGGGTCGACCGCCAATGCGCGGGCAATTTCCGTGCGGCGCCTTTCACCTCCTGAAAGCAGGTCACCACGGTTCTTTCTGATCCGGTTCAAGCCGAACTCCTCTAGCAGGGACTCCAGTTTTTTTGCCTGTTCGCCCGGCGTCAGACGGGTCATTTCCAATACAGAGCGAATGTTGTCTTCCACCGAAAGTTTCCGGAAAACGGATGCCTCCTGTGCGAGGTATCCGATACCCAGCTGGGCACGGCGGTACATCGGCAGCAATGTGATATCCGTGTCGTCCAGGAAAATCCGCCCTTCGTTGGGCTTTATCAACCCGACCGTCATATAAAAAGTGGTGGTCTTTCCCGCACCGTTCGGCCCTAGTAAACCGACGATCTCACCCTGTCCTACGCGGATGGAAACATGGTCGACGACTGTACGACTTTTGTACCGTTTGACCAGTTGCTCTGCGCGAAGAATCATTTGTGAGATCAGTAAAAATATTGACCGTTGTTTGCATCTCGGTCAAGACTACTATTCAATCAGCCGACTCGGTTAACGTAAAATGAAAGCTTTCCATGATCGGATTGGAGAGCAGTTTCTTGCACGCCTCCTGTATCTGCATATCGGCTTTTTCCCTTGAATCGGCTTCCACTTCCAGAGTGATGTGTTTTCCGATCCTTACGTTATCGAGCGCAGCAAGACCCATGTTCTTCAATCCGTGGGCGACTGCTTTACCTTGCGGATCGAGCAGAGCTTTCAGCGGCATGACGTCGATTTCAGCAATAAATTTCATTTTCCGGGGGTAGGTTTTCGTTGATTCCTGATAAGGGACAAAAGTACGTAGAATGCGATAATGAGCGGCAATGCCGTGTAAGAAACAAGCGATAAGGCAGCAGCAGCGAATACCAGCAGGATGATCGGGAAAGGATCTTTTTTCAAGCCCGGCAGGCTGCCCTTGAAGGCGAACAACGGGATACCGGAAACCAGCAACCAGCAAGACAGACCTGTAAGCATGAGCAGGAAAAGCGCATTGCCCAGCAGGAACTCCCATTCTCCGGGATTTCGGATCAGCATCATCGGTAGGGATACGATCCAAAGCGTATTGGCAGGTGTGGGAAGCCCGAGAAAACCGGCAGTCTGCCGCTGGTCGATATTGAAACGGGCCAGACGTAACGCAGAAAAAACAGTCACAGCGAAAGGGAGGAACTGAACGAACCTGCGAAGCGTTTCATCAGGCACCCATGCGGACAGATCGGAGTATTGCAGCAGTTTGAAGAGAACCACACCCGGTACGACCCCGAAGGTGACCAGATCGGCCAGTGAATCCAACTCCCGCCCGAACGGTGAAGAAACATTGAGCCATCGCGCCACCATACCGTCCAAGAGGTCGAAGACCGCGGCGATAAACACCAACCAAACGGCCGCTTCGGGCCGATCCCTGAAAAGTAAAACAGTCGCCACGCAACCGCAGAACAGGTTGGAAGCGGTCAGCACGTTGGGGAGGTGTCTCTTCATGGCGGTTAAAAGTACAGATTCCGTCAGCCAACGGCAATCCGACTCCGGACATAGGGAACAAAAGGTGTCCGGATGTGTTAAAAAATGGCAAACAGATGACGCTTTGAACAACCGGAAGACCTTTGAAAAATGCTTATTTTTACGATAAGAACAGCCTCCGGAAGAATATCCGGTTCCGCGATTCCGTTTAACCGGAATTCGAACACCATGAAAAAGAAACTATCTCTTTTTTGCTTAACCGTGCTTTTCAGTGCGACAGCATTTGCACAAACCCCTAAATACAGCAACGAGTTCCTGTCGATCGGTGTCGGCGCCCGAGCGCTTGGCATGTCCGGAGCGGTGGTGGCGAGCGACAATGACGCGACTTCAGCCATCTGGAATCCGGCAGGGCTTTGTCAGATCAAAGGGGACTTGCAGTTGGCGGCCATGCACGCCGAATTATTTGCAGGCATCTCCAAATTCGACTACCTGACGCTCGCTGCAAAAACCGACTCTTCTCGCGCGATCGGGTTCTCCATAGTCCGATTCGGTACGGATGACATCCCCAACACGCTGGACCTCATCGATGCGTCCGGCGCAATCGATTACGACCGTG
>JBJOMA010000205.1:0-8021 GCA_046052625.1 Bacteroidota bacterium | reverse complement strand
CAAGCGCCATTGCATCCAATAGGAAGAGTTTCTTAGGACCGGCCATATTGCAGGGATAGGTCCTTAAAGGTCGGCAATTTTAACGAATCATTTCCGGCCACCGCCCATCATGCCGCCGCCTTCCATGCCGCCACCGCCGTCTTCCTTCAGGTCGTCATTACGTATTCCCTTCTTTTTGGAACTCGAAAACTCCATTTTTCCGAAACGATAATCGACGCTGATACGGACGCCCAGGAAGAAGAATTTGTTATCCCCTTCGTATGTGAAACCTTCACCGGAATAATTACTGCGGAAATGCATATACCATGACGCGAAATTGTCGAGTCCCAGACCGATACCGCCGTTTCCGCTTTTGAATTCGCGCCGGGCACTGGCATTGTAATACCAGAAAGAAGTCGAAGAGCCCTGCGGGGTGATCTTAGGACCGTTGAAACTGCCGAAAGCCATGACGCCCCATTGCTTTCCGAATTTATAGTTTCCGAAAAGGCTGAAGGAGTAGTTAAGCCCGTCGTTGGAAAGGTCGAGGTTAGAGGCATTGGCGATGACCTTGTAATAGGACAGGTTGGTATTGATGCCGCAGAAAAACTTCATCTGCCACATCGCATTCACTCCCAGGCTCACACCGGTGTTGTAATTTTTTCCGATGTTACCGTACGTGGTCACATAGATATCATCGTCCGTTATGAAGCGGATGCTTTCAATCGAATTGTCGGTGAATCGATGATACACAGAAGCGTTGATGGAACCGAACTTACGGAACGTGTTGAAGCCGTATTCGAAACCGTGGCTCACCTCAGGCTGCAGCTCCGGATTGCCGTAGCTGATATTCAGCGAATCACTCTGATTGACCCACGGGTTGAGATAGGTCATTCCCGGGCGCTGTATGCGACGGGTGTAACTCAGTTTCATCGAGTACTTTCCGGTTTTGGCATAGGAGACCGTTGCACTCGGGACGAAATTCTCATACGGTGCAACAAAGGACGTGTCCTTGTCCCGCAAGTCGCCTTGCACATCGGTCTTCTCATAACGCAGTCCGGCCTTGAAGCCGAATTTCCCAACCGTATAAGTCGCTTGTCCGTATCCGGCATACACATCCTGCCGGTAATCAAAGCGATCGCTGCGGGAACCATCCACGACGTAAGCATCGGTCGCGAAGTCAAGGGTGTCATAGCTGTAATCGCTGACGACAGAACGAAAGATGACCTTGCCGCCGGTCTCAAACAAGACGGACTTCCCGATCGGCTGCGCATAGTCGGCCTGAATCGTTTGTTCGGAATTGATGTTCTTGTTCAGGCTTCTCTCCTCGTAGTAGGTTTGATCATCCTGCAAAAGCCGGCTGACGGTATAATCCGTCGTCCGGTTGTTACGCGATGTCTGGGCGGAGAAACTCAGTTCCTGCTCTTTTTTCCGGAATGTTTGTTTGTAATCGATATTTCCGTCGTAACTCAATCCGTTGGTAAGCGTCGTATAATCATTGGTGAAAAGCGTAGCGTAGTTCGTCCCGTCGAATGAAAAATCATTAGCGGTCTTACCTTTGCTGCCGTTGTTGAAGTTGTTGAGCCGGAGGGATCCGCTGAGACTGATCTTACTGGTCAGGTCTATATCCGAGTTGAGTTGGGCGAACGGTCCGAAACCGTAGGTCCTGTTGTCTCCTGTCTGCAAAAGATAGGACGGAACCGCTGAAGCGGTAGTGGTACGTATGTTGCGTAATTCGCCGAAGCCGAAGTAACCGAAGCCCCCCAGATTAAGTCCGGTTCCCCAACGTCCCTTCCGGTAATTCAGGTTCCCGAAAAGATTGCTGGAACGGGTCCCCGCTCCGGCGTTCACGGACCCGCTGACACCTTGTAGGTTCTTTTTCTTGGTGATGATGTTGATGATGCCGCCCGTACCCTCGGCGTCATACTTGGCCGATGGGCTGGTGATCACTTCCACCTTCTCTATCTCGTCGGCAGGTATCATCTTCAATGCATCGGCGACCGAGGCGGCCATGAGAGCAGAGGGCTTATCATTTATCAGCACCCTTACATTCTGTGTACCCTGCAGCATCACATTGCCGTCAAGATCTACACTGACCATCGGAACCTTACGTAACACATCCTGTGAATTGCCTCCCTTTACACTGATGTCCTTGTCCGCATTATAGATCAACTTGTCTACCTTCATCTCGATCAACGGCTTTTCACCTTCTACGACAGCCTCATTCAGGAGTTTGGCGGACGGAGAAAGACGGATGACTCCGATATCCACCACAGGATCTCTATCCGTAATCATGATGGAATCAATCGTCTTTGACTCATAACCGATAAAAGAGATCACCAGCCGATAACGGCTGTTCTTCAGGTTCTTTATCCTGAAGCCGCCCTTTTCGTCGGCGACAGCACCGTCGGTCGGCTTGGAATTTGATTTCTCAAACAAGGAAACGGTGCAATATGCGACAGCTGCTTCCGTCGCTGAGTCTTTCACAAATCCGGTGATTTTGCCGTCATAGACTTTTGGAACGGAGGCTCCTCCCCCACCCATTCCCGGAATCTGAGCGGATGCTGCGAAGGAACAGAAAAGAAAAATAAGGGTCAGGTTAAAACGGGAAGACTTCATAGCGACGATATGGATTAACGGGGCGGATTATTAGAAACTCATACTGGCAAGATGGTCTAAACAACCATTTCGGTCGTTTGTTGTCGGATTAAGTCTATTCCTCAATATAATCCAGATTTCTTCCGAACGTGTCGGGCAGACGGATTATCGAAATCAACGCGATAATATAGACCAGCAGCCCCACCAACAGCAGACTTCCAAACAAGGAAAGAGCAAATGTATCGGACAACCAGACCCGCAACGGTATAAGAAACGTAACGGCTCCGCGCATGAAATTCGTAACGGTTGAGGTTGCTGTGACTCGAAGATTTGTGCCGAAAGATTCGGAAACGGTGGTTACGAAGACTGACAAATATCCGCAACCCAGCCCAACCAGGAACGTGGCGGTCTTCAGTAATCCTGCATCAGGTGCAACTCCTACGGAAATGAAAAAGAACACTGTTGAAAAAAGCGCCAACAGCATATAAGACACGAGCACTTTCTTTCTCGTCTTCAACCGCTGACTTATCACCCCGCTGCTGAGATCCCCTGCGAGGATTCCCGCTTGATAAAGAATGAAGCAGGTTGCCGGGCGGATTCCTTCTATTCCATTCAATCGAGCGAGCTCCGGGGACAGGTTAATCAGCATTCCGACACTGTACCATACCGGAACGCCCATCAGGATCAAAGAAAGATAACGCATGGTACGCTCTCGCTTGGAAAACAAAAGCGCGAAGGATCCTTTAGAAACTTTCCGCTTACCGGACATCTTCTTGTACATTCCCGATTCAAGCGAACTCATCCGCAACACCAGTAACAGCAATCCCGCACATCCGGCTATGATGTAAGTCGACCTCCAGGGCAGCAGATCACCGGCAAGTCCGGCAGCAACAGCTCCGCAAGCTCCGAGTGAAGCGACCAGAATGGTCCCGTATCCCCTTCGCTCGACGGTCATGGTTTCGCTGACAAGTGAGATTCCGGCACCGAGCTCTCCTGCGAGACCCAACCCTGCAAGGAAACGCATGACTGCATAGGTGTCAAGGTCATGCACAAACGCGTTGCACAGATTAGCGAAAGAGTACAAAAGAATGCTGCCGAAGAGCACAGTGATCCTTCCACGACGGTCCCCGATGACGCCGCTCACGATTCCCCCGATGATCATACCCGCCATCTGGACGGACAAGAGGTATTCGCCTTCTCTCGTCAGCGCGTCGCCGGAAAAACCAAGTTCGCGAAGCGAGGGTATGCGTAATACATTGAAGAGTAGCAGATCGAATGCGTCCACAAAGAAACCGAGACCGGCGACCAACACAGCTTTGTTGAGCGGATGCGAATGAAGCGGCGTGTTGGAATCCGTCATTTCTTGAGCGCGACGGCTATGGCGGCACCAAGCCGTGCATTGTTCTTTACAAGCGCAATGTTAGCCTCCAGGCTGTCCCCGCCAGTATGGTCTGCCAGGTATTTCAAAAGGAAAGGTGTGGTTTCTTTTCCTGATATACCCTTGGCAGCTGCCGCTTTCAGTGCCTGAAGGATGTGTTTTTCCATGATCTCAAACGGTACCTCCTCCTCGATCGGGACCGGATTCGAAACCAGCACGCTGCCGTGCAGGTCCATCTCCCACTTGGATTTCAACAGTGCGGCGATCGAAGCAGGTGTGTCCAAACGGAGCGGAGATCGAAAACCGCTTTCCCGGGAATAGAAGCTCGGAAAGGAATCGCTGCCAAAGGTGACAACCGGCACTCCGAGTGTCTCCAGATATTCAAGCGTCAGTCCGATATCAAGTATCGATTTAACACCGGCTGAAATGACAGCGACGTCTGTGTGGGACATCTCTTGCAGGTCTGCGGATACGTCCATCGTCTTCTCCGCACCGCGATGCACTCCTCCGATTCCGCCGGTGACGAAGATCCGTATGCCTGCCATCGCTGCTAGCCGCATAGTGGCTGCTACGGTAGTCGCTCCGTCCAGTCGCTGCGAAATCACGTACGGAAGATCGCGCAGGCTGACCTTCCATACATCGCCGGCCTTTCCAAGATGCTCCAGCTGATCATCATCCAACCCGATGCAAGGCACACCTCCCAGAATGGCGATAGTGGCAGGAACCGCTCCGCCCTTGCGGATCAACTGTTCCACTTCTCGCGCAGTCGCCGTATTCTTAGGATATGGCATTCCGTGCGCGATGATGGTGGATTCCAATGCCACGACAGGGCTGCCGTCTTGCAGCGCCTTTGCGACTTCCGGTGAAAAGCGAAGCATTTTATTTTCCATCAGCCGATCCGTTGTTCCAAAAGGCCGGCCGACAAATCGTTCCGAACTGCGCCGACCACCTCCAACAGACACGCGGCTGCGGCATGTCCGTACTTGACGCAGGTCAGTCCGTCTTTTCCGTTCATCCACGCATATACCCAGCCGGCCAGCGAAGCATCCCCCGCACCGTTCACATCCCGCACGTGTACACGAGGTGCGGGAAGCGCAACCATGGATGAACCGTCAGAGAACAGCGATCCTTCCGCGCCGCGACTGAGCCACACGTTACTGAAACCCATGGCGTGGAGGTGCGCGATCTTCTCTTCCGGAGTGACGTGACTGTCCTGTTCAAAAACTGCGAGTTCTTCACGGTTGGGTTTCACCAACAGTAATTTCCCGGGCAGCGCATCTCGCAGACGTTTCGCTTTCGGTATCGAAACAGTCTCTACGATCAACGGCACATGGTGCTCGTTGCAGAATCGCATAAGCCAACGTAATCCTTCGACGGAAAGATTGCAGTCAGCAATGACCACGGAAGCGGTCCGGAACACTTCCGCACGGGAAGCGAAGAAATCGATTGTCAGCAGCCGGTCCGTTTCAGAGGTGACAGCACCGATATGCAGATCGCCGGAAGGAGTGGCAATCGATGCGAATGTGCCGGTCGTTTCTTCTGCGTACATCACATGACGAAGCGAGATGCCGGCATCACTGCATTGCGCTGCCAACCAATTTCCATCCGGATCATTGCCGAAAATAGTCACCAATTCCACCGGAACACCGAGCAACGCCAGGTGATGCGCGATGTTGCGGACTACACCTCCGGGACTGCGATGCAGTCGGGACGGATTGGATGTAAATGCCACCGGTTCCTGCTCACAGCGGAAGGTCAAATCAACCAAAGAAGCCCCTACACATACTACGGGGCCCGGATTCGTGACTTTCATAGGCATCAAATATCGTATTTTCCCAAGTATTTCACCCCTACACCCGACCTTATACCGCTATTGGCCAAAAAAATCACTAGTGGCTTTCCCTTTTCAGGCCTTTTCGGTAACTTGATTATATGAACACACGCCTCCCGTTGTTCCTCGCGGCTTTCCAGCTTTATGCCGCTTGTACTTTCTCCCAAACTTCGATGATTCGAAGATCGGCGAAAGAGGGAGAGATTTGTGTCAATCCCAGAGGCGATCGACAGTTTTCCATCAATACTCCGATCCCTTACCGGCAGTGGAAAAAACCGGTGCCCTGTATCAAGGACCAGGCATTACTGGCAGATTACTATCAGTGGCAGGAAAACGAAGGCTGGGCCTATGCCTATTCAGCGAATAGGGAATTCGACAAGCATGGCAATCTGCTCAACGAACAGCTAGTGAATCGTACTTCCAAAGAATTACTCGCGGAATACAGCTACCGCTATGACGAACAGGGAAGGATGGTATTTGCAGAACGCATGGAACAGGGAGCCTTTGCCGGCTCACTCAAACATGAGCAGGAGTTCTTCACCTATGAATCCAACAGCGGAATCCTGCTGCGCGACAGCCTGGTTGCCCTGACAACTGACGGATGGAAAACATCCGGGGTCCGCTGGTGGAAGCTTTTCCGGGACGAGGAAGGCATACTTCTTACCGTCACCGCATCCGCCTATGAAGGGCACGAACGCAGTGATGACGTGATGAGTCGCTTGGAATATTCCGGAGAACGGCTTACATCGATCACACAGTCTGTATTTCATTTCGGTATGAATGCTCCGCTTCCCGTCTTTCGTTACATCCGGACGGGGGAGAGCGCCGAAGACTTCACGGAGTTCAGCTCCAGCCTGTTTAGCAACGGTGAATGGTCTGAGTTCAGGAAAGACCGCTCAGGAAAGATGGACGATCTTGAGTGGTTCCTCGGCGATATTCTTTCGCCGGAAGAAGATCTTCGGTCGCACAAGAACGAACTGGAATATGATGAGAAAGGAAATCTTATCCGTACGTCACAATATGCATACAGCAGATCTGAGGCACGTTGGGAAACAGTTGCAGACCTTCGGTTCATCATCGAATATGGAGAGAACGGAATCAATCCGAAATCCGTCGTGACCACCCGTCGTGACAGTGCAGGCGTAACGCACAACTCCATGAAAGTGGTATATGATCCCGCACAACTGTCGATGCGGACGGATGCTCGACTGATCACGTACCCCAATCCCGCGTACGGAATTGTTCGAATCAATTGGGAGGGAGTTGTGGAAGACCCTACTCGCCTACAGCTGGTTGATGAATCCGGCAGACTCGTAATCGACCGTCCGGTCAGATCAGGAGCAAAAGGGGATGAATCGATCGAAGTGACAAAACTCCCGGCCGGAAACTATACCGTACGGTTGACCGTCGGACAACAGCTCTTGCAGTCGCCGCTCATGGTCGCTCATTGACCGGCACGAACACGAATCCTTTCCCGGCTATTTTATCCGATCACTGTTTGATGATCCGGAAGCTGGCGGTCCGGGTACCGCTGAATAGCCGGACGACATACGCTCCGCGTTCCAGCTCGCCACCGATGCTGCTTTCTCCGGGCATAAGCCGTTGACGTAGCACCACCCTTCCGCTGACATCCGAAACGACCAGATTCATTTCATCAGGCACTTGAATTACGGCAGCGGAAGTGAATGGATTCGGATAACAGGAATAGGATACGGGTAATGCTCCGGGCGACTCGATACCGACGCAATAGGTGAAAGTAACGACGACCGTGTCACGATTAAAGCAACCGTAGGCATTTGTGACGCGGATACCGAACGGGAATGTTCCGAAACCACGACCGCTAGTATCCACAAGGATGGTCTGCGTAGAAGCGCCTGTAGACCAGCTGAAAGTAGAACCGGGATTGCCCGCATCCAGCTCGATGGAGCCATCATTGCAGATAGTCGTATCCGGCCCCAGATAGATATCCGGACGAGGAAAAACAGTGATGGTGCTGATGGCGGTATCAGCGCATCCCACCGAATCGGTAAAGGTGTATAAGACAGAATCAATACCTACTCCCGCTACAGCTGCATAGAAGACGCTGTTAGCGACACCACGTCCGAAATAGGTTCCTCCGGCAGGGATACCGCCGGCCAAAGGGTAGGGACCTATGTTCACACAACGGCTCGGGAACAATGGCAAGGTGACTTCCGGGAGCGGCCGAACTAGGATATCCGAAGAGTCGAGTGAGGTGCA
>JBJOMA010000204.1:0-9042 GCA_046052625.1 Bacteroidota bacterium | reverse complement strand
GGTTTTAAAATGTTTACCAATAACCAACCACTAACCACTAATCACTAATCACTAGCCACTACATTATCCGTACCTTCGGGGTGTCATGTCCGATAATTCGCCTGTCATCAAGAACCGCAAGGCTGTTTACGACTTCCATTTACTTCAGTCGTTCACCGCAGGTATCGTCTTGACCGGTTCAGAGGTTAAATCGTTGCGTGCGGGCGAGGCGAATCTGGGGGATGCTTTCTGTACCGTGGAGAACGATGAGCTTTTCATCCGTAATCTCTACATAAAGGAATTCGCACAGGCATCCCATTACAATCACGATCCTCGCCGGGTCCGTAAACTGTTACTTACCCGACATGAAATCCGGAAGATCGCCGTTAAGCTGAAAGAGAAAGGCATTACATTGATTCCCCTCAGGCTTTTTTTCAGTGAGCAAGGATATGCTAAAATTGAAATCGCATTGGCAAAGGGAAAGAAGACCTACGACAAACGGGAGGACGTCAAGAAGCGTGACGTCGAGCGTGAATTGAGAAGGAGCCTGTAGAGCGATCCGTACATTTTATAAGTTGCCGGAAACAACAATTCCGCATAAAAGGCCACTTTTTTTGGTGAAGACCGACGGGTTTTCCACCGCCTGTTAGAAACTCATCTGTTTATCAATCAATGCGTTATTGTTCATGGTGAATATCCATTTCGTTAAGGCGTGTTAAAATCGGATCGCTATGTTTAGCTTGACCCTCAGTTAACTAACCCATTCTCTAACCAAAACAAAAATCTATGAGACAAAAGCTAACGCTTCTCGCGCTGCTATTCTCGGTGTTCGCACTGGGCGTATCCGCGCAAGACCGTACCATCAGCGGTAAAGTCACTACCTCGGAGGACAATTCCACAGTTCCCGGTGTAAGTGTCTTTGTACCGGGTACGACCATCGGTACCAGCACGGACATGGACGGCAACTACCGCCTTACCATTCCCGCCGGTTCGAAATCCATTCGCTTCACCGGTGTCGGGATGAGAACCAAGGAAGTAACCTTAGGTGCATCCAACAACGTGGACGTCGTACTTGATCCGGACGTGCTTAAGCTGGATGAAGTTATCGTATCCGCAATCGGTATCAAACAGGAGAAGAAGTCTGTCGGTTACTCCACACAGACGGTAACCGGTTCCGACCTTACCAAGGCGGGACAGACCAATACCCTTAGCGGATTGACCGGCAAGGTTGCCGGTGCGCAGATCATCACTACGGCGGGAACGCCGGGTGCTTCTGTCAGCGTCCGTCTCCGCGGTACCACCTCCATCCTTGGCGACAACCAGCCGCTCATCATCATCGACGGTGTTCCGATCGATAATTCCTACGATGCTTCCGGAAATCCGGACAACGGTGGAAACAACCTTCTGGAAAGCGTTAACAACTCGAACCGTGCAGTAGACCTGAACCCTGACGACATCGAGTCGATCAACGTCCTTAAAGGACCGGCCGCTACCGCTCTTTACGGTATCAATGCCGCAAACGGCGCTCTCATCATCACCACCAAAAAGGGCGGAAAGAAAGACGGAGGTGGTATTGCAGTCACTTTGGGGACCAAAGTAAACTGGACTCAAGTGAACCGACTGCCGGAACTGCAGGACAAGTTCGTCAAAGGTACCGGCGGAGCTTACCGCAGTTATGAGAGCACGGCATCCGGTTCCTGGGGACCGGCAGCAGATACCACTTTCTGGAACCCCGGTGCTCCTACCCCTTTCAATCAGAACGGTCAGATGATCGGTGCTACGGCTGCCGCATCCACTCCCGGGGCAATTAAGTTCTCCCCGTTCAACAATACCGAGCAGTTTTTCCGTACCGGTTTCGCCATGGAAAACAACATTTCGGTATCCGGCGGCACTGACAATAACTCTTTCCGTGTCTCTTATTCACGCGTGAAGGACGAAGGCGTAGTTCCGCTGTCAGATTTCGGCCGTAACACGCTCAGCTTCGCAGGTTCCAGCTCGCTCAGCAAAAAGCTGTCTGCTTCCGCCCAGGTGACTTATGCGAACTCCGGCGGTCGCCGCGTACAGCAAGGTTCGAACCTTTCCGGCCTTATGCTCGACCTGATCCGTACTCCCATATCGTTCGACAACTCGAACGGAAACGATGATCCGGAAGCATCTTCCGCCTACCTTTTGGCGGACGGCACGCAGCGTAACTATCGCGGCGGAGTCGGCTACGACAATCCTTACTGGACCATCAACCAGAACCCTTTCACCGACGAGGTGAACCGCGTATTCGGTTCCGTCCAGGCCAACTATCAGGCTTACGACTGGCTGATGCTCACCTATCGTGTAGGTACGGACGTATACAGCGACCGTCGTGACCAGATCTTCGCCATCGGTTCCCGTGCGAACCCCGACGGACAGGTCTTCAGTCAGGATATCAACTACCGCCACCTGAACTCCGACCTGATGGCAAACGCCACCAAGAACCTTTCCGACGAATTGAAGGGCTCTCTCTTGCTCGGTATGAACAACTACCATCAGTGGAAGGATTACAATTACACACAGGGAGACATCCTCAACTTCCCCAACTTCTACAATATCTCGAACGCTTCTTCCGTCATTTCCCGTCAGTCTAGCCTCGAGTACCAGACACGCGCTTTCTATGGACAGGGACGTCTTGCCTGGAAAGACCAGTTGTTCCTTGAACTTACCGGCCGTTCAGAATCATCTTCCACCCTGCCGGAGGACGACAACACCTTCTTCTATCCTTCAGCCAGTCTTGGCTGGGTATTCTCCGAGAGCTACGACCTGACGAACAATTGGTTCTCCTACGGTAAGCTCCGCGCTTCTTACGCTATCGTCGGTAAGGATGCTCCGCTTTACGCGCTTCAGAACTACTACGGTTCCGCCACCTTCGGTGACGGCTGGACCACCGGTATCAACTTCCCGCTCGACGGGCTCTCCGGTTACACGATCGACAACGTACTCGGCAATCCGGGACTCAAGCCGGAGCGTACCACTTCTTATGAATTCGGTGCCGACCTGAAGTTCCTCGACAACCGCCTCGGTATCGATGTGACCTACTACAAGTCGACTTCCGAAGACCAGATCCTTGCTGTTCCTATCGCCGGATCAACGGGTTATACCGCCCAGATCAAGAATGCCGGCAGCATGGAAAACAAAGGTGTGGAACTCATGTTGTATGCTTCTCCGATCAAGACGAAGAACTTCCAGTGGGACATCTCTGTCAACTGGTCGCGCAACCGCAACAAAGTGCTTCAGTTGGCTGACGGTGTCGAGGAACTGTTCCTTGGCGGCTTCGAAGGTTCCGCGATCTATGCGGTCACCGGCCAACCTTACGGTCAGATTTACGGCGGACGTTTCCTGCGTGACGACAACGGCAACATGGTCATCGTTGACGGCCTTCCCGTACAAGACGAGAAGCTGGGAGTATTGGGTGATCCCAACCCGGATTGGCTGATGGGTATCAGCAACGGATTCTCCTACAAGGGTATCACGTTGAATGCGCTCATCGACATCCGTCAGGGCGGAGACATCTGGAACGGAACCCGCGGTGCCATCACCTTCTTCGGTACGGCTAAAGAGACCGAGAACCGCGGTTCTACCACCGTATTCGACGGTGTAGTAGGTTACTATGACAGTAACGGAGACCTGGTCATCACCACGGATGCCAACACGACAGCAGCCACCCTGGATCAGTCTTACTATCAGGGAATCGGCAGCGGTTTCACCGGTCCTGCTGAGCCGTTCGTAGAAGACGGTTCTTTTGTCCGTCTGCGCGAGCTTTCCCTGGGGTATTCACTTAAGAAAGCATGGCTCAAAGGAACGCCGTTCGGCAGTGTCGACATCTCCTTCATCGGACGTAACCTCTGGTTGAAGACCGATTACCAAGGTGTCGATCCCGAGACCAGCCTTACCGGCGCAAGCAACAGTCTGGGTATGGACTACTTTAACATGCCGGGTGTGAAGAGCTACGGTTTCAGCCTCCGGGTCACCCTCTAATCCGAGCTTAACGAATCTAAAAACACCAATTCATGAAAAGAATCAATCATATCCTAAGAGCCTCCCTCCTGCTTTTGGCGGTGGCTTATCTGCCGTCGTGCCAGAAAGACTTCGGCGATGTAAATGTGAATCCCAATCAGCCGACCGACGTTCCGGTGAACATCATCCTGCCGTCGGCACAGGCATCCCTGGCGTACACGCTCGGTGGTGATATCGCCCGTTACAACGCGGTATTCACCCAGAACGTGACCGGCGCCGACCGTCAGTTCGCCGCTTACAACATCTACACGTTCACGTCGGACGACTTCAACAACTTGTGGAACAACATGTATTCCGGCAACATGGCGGATCTTAATCGGATCATTGAAAAGGCCAATGCGGAAGACGGTTCCTACAACGCATACCGCGGGGTGTCCAAGATCCTGATGGCGTACTCCCTGATGACCGTCACCGATTTGTGGGGCGATGTGCCTTTCTCCGAAGCTTTCTTAGGAAACGACAATCCTACGCCGGCTTATGAGACCCAGGCAAACATCTACGGAACGATTCTCCCCGGGCTGCTGGACGGCGGCATCGCGGATATCAACAATTCCGGAAATGACGTCCTCACTCCCGGTGCCGACGACCTGATTTTCGCCGGTGATCTTGCTATGTGGGAGAAGTTCGCACACGGCATCAAGGCACGGATGTTTCTCCATCAATCCAAGAGAGATGCATCTGCATACGCAAACGCTGCGGCAGAAGCGGCCCTTTCATTCGCCCCCGGCGAATCTGCCGCTTTCACCTTCGGGGCTAACTACCAGAGCCCGTGGTTCCAGTACATCGACCAGCGTGCCGACATCTCCTACTCGACGCTTGACTACTACTACGGTATCGGTTGTTTCCACACCGACACCCTGCAGGGCCTGAACGACCCTCGGTTCGCCAAGATGATCGATGTGAACGGCGACTACTACGCACCCGGTTTCCCGTCTGCCTATTACATGGCCGACAATGCGAAGGTGACCCTCCTCTCTGACTTCGAGTTGGATTTCATCAAAGCAGAAGCGTTGTTGAATACTGACCTCGCCGGAGCTACCGCCGCTCTGGAAGACGGTGTCACCAACAGTTTCCTTGCATTGGATCTTGATGCGAGCGATGCCACGACTTACATCGCAGCAAACGTAGACCTCGCGAACAGCACCGACAAGTTGGGGCTGATCATTTTCCAAAAGTACCTGGCCAATTACCTGCAGCCGGAATCCTGGACAGACTGGCGCCGTACCGACAAGCCGGATCTTACTCCGAACGCCGGCGCTGCCAGCGGTCAGATTCCGCGCCGCTATATCTACCCGACCAACGAGATCCAGAACAACCCGAACGGATCGAATGCTGCGGGCACGATGTACAATCCTAAGATGTGGTGGGAGAACTGATAATCGTTCTTTAACCGCACTAAAAAAGCCGTCTCTTATTCGAGACGGCTTTTTTATTTTCATTTAACGCAACGCAACTAACCCACGGTGCAAACTATTTTGAATTCAACAATCGAAATGGCTTACTGGCGGTCAGACAGCATCGGCACAAAGCTGAATTGCTTCAGCTCTTCCGAATCAAACGCATCTTCCCCTGTACGGACGATGCGTTTCATGGTCTGCACTTTACCTTCACCTACCGGAATCACCAGTATACCGCCGACTTTCAGCTGGCGAAGCAGTTCACCGGGCACTTCTGGCGCACCACAGGTCACAAGTATTCGGTCGAAGGGTGCGAACGTAGGAAGGCCTTTATAGCCGTCACCATAGAACAGCTTCGGCTGGAAACCCATTTCCGGGAGCAACTTGACTGCCGTAGAATACAGTTCGTGTTGTCGCTCGATCGAATAGACCTTCGCTCCCATCCTGACCAGCACACAGGTCTGATAGCCGCTACCGGTTCCTATCTCCAGGACTTTATCGCCCTTACGCACCTGTAGCAACGATGACTGGTATGCGACGGTCGACGGATGAGAAATAGTCTGATTGGCGCCGATCCGGAACGCAATGTCCGAATAGGCCTGGTTGACGAACACAGGGTCAAGAAAAAAGTGACGCGGAACATCCAGCATCGCCTGAAGTACAGACGGATCCAATGGTTCTTTACTCTTCAATTCCTCGATCAATTTCCGGCGCATGCCCTGGTGTTTAGGGCTGTCCTGCTGTCGCAACATCTCCATATATCAACAAAGGAATCCTATTCCGGGAACGCTTTCCTGTTCAAGACCACTTAATAATCAACAAAATGACGTTAAAACCGCGTTTTCCGACTTTATTAACCGCTCCCAAATAGCTACCTTCGCGCTCCTGAATCCGCACTGTTTCAAATGGTTAACATAGGCGTCATCGGCGCAGGACACCTCGGCAAGATCCATATTCGCTTGCTCAAGCAAAGTGAGAAATTCCGACTTATCGGCTTCTACGACTCGGATCCGGAAAACGCCGCAAGAGTGGCTGAGGAATTCGGGGTACTTGCTTTCGACAGTCCCGATGACCTGTTGGATGCCGTCGATGCCATAGACATCGTCACTCCCACTGTTTCTCATTTCGATTATGCCAAAAAAGCAGTCCGGGCCTCCAGGCATATCTTTTTGGAAAAACCGGTCACCCATACGGTCGCGGAGGGACGTAAACTCGCCGCCCTGGTCAATGAGGCGAGGGTAAAGGCTCAAGTCGGTCATGTCGAACGCTTCAATCCGGCCTATCTGGCAGCACAGCCTTATCTAAAGCAGCCGCTTTTCATTGAAACCCACCGGTTGGCCGAGTTCAACCCTCGTGGCACCGACGTATCCGTCGTGCATGACCTGATGATCCACGATATCGATATCGTACTCAGTGCCGTACGCTCTGACATCCGAAAGATCAATGCCAGCGGTGTCGCCGTCGTTTCGGACACGCCGGATATCGCCAATGCACGCATCGAGTTCGCCAACGGATGTGTCGCGAACCTGACCGCCAGCCGCATCTCCCTCAAGAACATGCGTAAGATGCGTTTCTTCCAGCGAGATGCCTATCTGTCCGTCGACTTCTTCAAGAAAAAAACCGAAATCGTCCGGTTGAAGAATCTGGAAGGAGATCCAGGACCTCTGGATGTGTCCATCGACCTGGGACCCGGGAAAGGTAAAAAGCTCATCTACTTCGATCAGCCTTCGATTATGGAAACGAATGCGATAGGCATGGAACTCGATCTGTTCGCCGATTCAATCATGCAGGACCAGCCTACCGCCATACCTGTAGAAGACGGTCTGGCCGCTCTGGAAGTAGCTCAACAGATTAACGATAAGATCAACGCATCGCTGAACGTCCTCGCATGATCCGCCACCAATCGTTCGTTGCGCTGAACCGACTGCCGCTGGCGGCCTGTCTGCTATTATCCGTACTGTTTTACGGCTGTGACCTCTTCGAGGATCAACCGGAAATGATTCCGGGATATGTCCGTATTGATTCCATCCGCTTCGATACCGACTATCAGACACAAGGCAGCAATCGGTTTTCGTTCAAGGACTCCTGGGTATACGTAGACAATAATTACCTCGGCACATTCGAAAATCCAATCACGTTTCCGGTTCTGGCTAACGGCAGCCACAAGATCAGTGTACGGGCCGGTATCATCGAGAACGGTGTGTCAGCTACCCGATCGGCTTATATGAAACTGGCGACGTGGGATACCACGATCGATCTGTCACCTAACGTCACGGTGCCGATTCTGCCTCGTACCCGTTATTTCAACAACCTTGTATTCAGTCAGCTGGAGGATTTTGACGATGGCAGTTTCAGCCTGGTATCAACTTCCACGGATTATGCCCGGCTAAATGTAACAGTGCAAGGCGATACCAACGCTTTCGAAGGTGCATCAGGAAAAACGACCATTGATACGGACAAGCCGGTCTTTGAAGTCGCGAGCAACACACCGATCGACTTTCCTGCCACATCGACACCCTATGTGGAACTTAGTTACAAAGGAGTTTCTGAATTCACTATTGGCGTTTACTATACCGGATCCGGAGGAGTGAACAGGACCAGTCTGGTGAACGTCCGTGCGACACCGGTCTGGAAACGGATCTTTGTAAACCTGCGCGATCTTGGTGTCATCGGCCCGAATGTAAGCGATTTCAAAGTTTTTATACGTGCTGAATTGCCCGCGGACCGGAACTCGGCGGATCTGTATTTTGACAATTTGAAGGTATTGTATTGATGCGCAAGAGAGGAATATACACCTTAGTATTCATCATCGCCGACTGGCTCTCAGCATTCTCGGCATGGGCGTTGTTCCATGCCTACCGGAAGACATATGTCGAATCGCTTCCTTTCGACCCGAATGCATTCCTTGAAGACCCGACCTTCCGTAACGGTCTGATAGCCTTGCCTCTATTATGGCTGGTGTTTTATGCACTGACGGGCGCATATCGGAACGTTTATCGCAAGAGCCGCTTGCGCGAATTGGCACAAACCCTTCTGCTTACGATGATCGGTACGCTGGTCATTTTCTTCACCTTATTGCTGGACGATACGGTCGTCTCTTACCGTACCTACTATTATTCCTTTTTCACCCTATTCACAGTCCATTTCTCATGCACTGCGTTTCTTCGGCTGGTACTTTCCACCAAAGTGATCAATGACCTGAAGGCGGAGAAGATCGGCTTCAACACCATCCTTATCGGCAGCAATCAAAAAGCGCTCGAATTGCTGAACCAGATGAGTTCCGAATTCCGATCGGAAGGCCACCGCTTCGTCGGATTCGTTCATGTCGACGGCAACAACGATCATCTGCTGGCACCTCACCTGAAAAATCTTGGAGGAGTCCCGGAGCTACCGCGCATCATCCGTGAACAGCATCTGGAAGAAGCGATCATAGCCTTGGAATCATCCGAACATATAAGTATCGGGAAAGTGCTGAACGCGCTGGAAGATATGCCCGTGATCGTTCGGATCATCCCTGACATGTACGACATCCTTTCCGGTTCCGTCAAGATGAATGCCATTTTCGGTGCTCCACTGATAGAGATCTCTCCCTACCTGATGCCTGTGTGGCAACAGAGCATCA
>JBJOMA010000203.1:0-10277 GCA_046052625.1 Bacteroidota bacterium | reverse complement strand
AGATACGATGTCCCTTTACTTCAACGAACGTTGGATACTTGATCATTACGGCGTGACCAAATCGAAATACCCGGTCAAACTCATTTTAAAAGAAGGTGAAAACAACTTCCTGGTCATGTTCGCCAACAACCTTGGACGAAAAGCGCCGAATACTGCCGCTATTCAGTTTAACGACGGCCGCAGTGAGCGTCAATTCCGACTTTCTTCCGACCTTTCGCGCTGTAGCGCATTGAATTTCATTTACTCCAAACCCTGATTATCGTACTACCCAAACTAAATTAATTCATGAAAAAAACGACTACCCTTCTGCTGTTAGTGCTGATGAGCGCTTCGGCTTCTTTCGGTCAGTGGACCGCATTGGGACCGGGTCTTCCCGGCCGTGTCAAAGCCATCGCCATCCATAACGGTAAAATCTATGCCGGCGGCGCATTCAATACGTACAAGAACGTGGCCGTTTACAACGAGGCATCGGCTACATGGTCAACCGCCGGTGACGGTCTGAGCGACTCTGTATCCTGCCTCGCAGTCCACCTCGGAAGTCTATATGCCGGCGGCTATTTCAAGTTCAACGGTTCCGGCGACTCCCTTATGTATGTCGCCAAACTTAACGCCTCCACCGGCAAGTGGGAGCGTGTCTATACCGGATTCAACAACTTCCTCCGTTGCCTATACAGCGACGGCACCAACCTGTATGCAGGTGGCGCATTCGTGAACTCCGCAGTGACCGGCGGATCAGTGAGCCGTATCGCAAAACTGACGGCTAACGGCTGGACCAATGCCGGAACTTCTACCAGTATCACGGGACAGGTAGCAGCGATAACCACTCATCAGGGAGCATTATATGCTGCCGGATCATTCACGGGCAACTTACTTACCCGATTCAATACCGGCACCAACTCCTGGGATGTGGTGTCGACCGGAGGAGCCATATCGGGTCAAGAAGCTTCGGCCTTGGCTTCCAAAGGCACCAAACTGTATGTCGGCGGGAATTTCAACGGATCCTTCATGAAAGGCCTTGCTGTATACAACGGAGGAAGCAGTTTCACGCCTCCGTTCACTTCTCTTTACGACGGAACCGTCAGCGCACTCCTTTCTACTCCTACCAAGATCTTCGGGGGCGGCTCTTTCACCAAGAACACCAATCAGCAGACGCTTTCTCGTTTTTTCAGCAGTACGGGATCAACACCTTTCAGTGACAACGGCGGATTCAACGGAGATGTGCTTTCACTTGGAAACTACAACGGCTACATTATCGCAGGTGGTTCATTCACTACCGCAGGCGGAACCGCTGTCAGTAATATCGCCAAGTCCTCAGCCACCATCGATGTGCCTGAGATAAATGACATCGTCACTGCGGCCTCTGTCTACCCGAATCCGGTTCGTGAGCAGGCTACCATGCGTTTCACGACTGTGCAACCGGTCCGTAATCCCGGCCTTCAGATCATTGATGCACAAGGACGAGTGGTGCGCGAAGCGCTTCCGTCCGGCGGCGGAAATCCGCTCGAACTTCTGTTCGAAATCAGCCGCGAAGGCCTCGCCTCCGGAACTTATTTCTATTCCCTGATCAGCAGCGAAGGCGTGTTGAACTCGGGCAAGTTCATGGTACAGTGATCCTTGAATCCGATTATAGGAAGCGCTTCCTTTCGGGTGGCGCTTCTTTTTTTTTCCAACCCCTCCCTTTGGATTTCCGTCCTTCCTGAGTAACTTTAGGAAGCGGGATATCCCATTGTCGCCTGCTTCGGATACATTTTGTGAAATACGCAATCATAGACATAGAGACCACCGGGGGAAACGCGTTTACCGACCGTATCACTGAAATTGCGTTGTATGTACACGACGGAGAAAAGGTCGTTGACGAATTCACATCATTATTGAACCCGGATCGGCCGATTCCTCCGTTCGTCAGCCGACTGACCGGAATCAGTGATGAAATGGTGGCCGATGCGCCCCGTTTTCATGAGATCGCAAAAGAGCTTGTACTGAGGACTGAGGACTGCATATTCGTGGCCCATAACGCACAGTTCGACTATTCATTCATCCGGGAGGAGTTCCGTTCACTGGGCTATACCTACTCCAGGGATTATCTCTGTACCGTGAAGCTCTCGCGGAAAATACTTCCCGGTCATCCCTCCTATAGCCTGGGGAACCTTTGCTCCCGTTTGGGCATCCAAGTGGAGAACCGACATCGTGCAGGAGGAGATGCGATGGCGACAGTGAAGCTGTTTGAATTACTGCTGAAGAATGATCGAGATGCGTTCATCGAGCGATCCATCGGTAACGATCACATCCACCTCCGGTTTCCACCCGGGTTCGACCCTTCCATCATCCACAGGCTGCCGGAATCCACAGGCGTCTATTTCCTGCACGACGCTTCCGGCAATGTGATCTACATCGGAAAGAGCAACAATATCCGGAAACGGATCCTCTCCCACTTTGCAAACAAGCAGTCGCGTAAAGCCATAGAACTAAGGAACAGTATCCGTGACATCACCTTCGAGGTGACCGGCGACGAACTCATCGCCCTGCTGCTGGAATCAGAGGAGATAAAAAAACAGCAGCCGTTGTTCAACCGCGCCCAACGAAGGACCTTTTTCAATTACGGAATCGTAGAAGAGCGACCGGAGAAAGGGTACCGTTTATTGAAACCTGTCCGGATGAAACCTGATGTGGAGCCGGTACTCCCCGCCTCTTCGATGCAGGAGGCGAAAGAATTACTCGAACGCCTTACGCGTAAATTCCGCCTCTGCCAGAAACTGTGCGGCCTCTATCCTGCAAAACACGCGTGCTTCAAATACGGCATCGGTCAGTGTGACGGCGCCTGTACCGGGAAAGAAGCCTCGGAGAGCTACAACGAACGTGTCGAAGCCGCCATCGATAGCCTGCGTTACCGTCACGTCAATTTCCTGATCATCGGCGACGGGCGGACAAGCGATGAAGATTCTGTCGTCCAGATCGAAAACAGTAAATATGTAGGCTTCGGTTATGTCGACCGCGAGTTCGCCTCGGACGGTATCGATACGCTTATCGATGCTGTTGAACCCAGGATGGATAACCGGGATGTTCAGCGCATCCTGCGCCACTTCCTGAATCAAGGCAAAACCCGGAAAATAATTCCCTACTGATGCTCAGTAAACAGCTGATTTCGTTAACAGTCTGCTGCATGACGGTTTTCATATCGACAGCACAGATAACACTGACGGATCCGGAAGGCCGTCAGGTGGACTTCAGGACAGCTATTTCCGGACAGTATCAGGTGGTCGTTTTCATGTTAGCCGATTGCCCGGCCTGTCAGACATACTCTAAAACACTTCGTGAGCTGTATCAATACTACCGTAAGCAACACGTTCAGTTCACCGGAGTATTCCCCGGCACGTTCCAGACCAAGGAGGAGGTCGCAAGTTTCCGTAAATCCTACCGCATCGAATTCCCGCTGCTTATAGATTCAGACAAACTGTTGACAAAGCGACTGGGAGCCACAGTCGCTCCTGAGGTATTCGTCCTTGATCAGAATGGAAGCACCGTCTATTCCGGTCGAATCGACGACTGGATGTATGCCATTGGAAAAAAAAGGGCCGTCATAACTAAACATGATCTCCGTGCCGCCTTGGAAGCGGTCGTTCACGAAAAAAAACCGGACCCCTCGAAAACAGTTCCCATCGGATGCATCATCGACTGATTCCATATGTTCTGTCGCTGTTACTCTTGGCCGGATGTGACCGCGGTCAGCCCCAAGAGGTGACATATCATAAGGATATCGCACCGATACTGGCAAGGAGCTGTGCTCCTTGTCATCGCCCCGGTTCAGCAGGGCCCTTCAACCTGCTTACCTACGAGGATGCGGTGCGGCATGCCTCTACCATCCTGCTGACTGTCACCTCCGGATTCATGCCTCCGTGGCCGGCAGATACAAGCTATGTGCGATTCAAGGATGAAAAAGTGCTGACCGCGCAGGAAATCTCATTGATACGTTCATGGGTTGATCACGGAAAGAAGGAAGGTGAAACTATTTCGGGTAGCGACGTCTTACATGAAGCTGTGATGGCAACCGGTCAGCCTGATTTTACCGTAACCTTCAGAAATCCGTATCCGCTGCCGGGCGACAACAAAGACCGGTTCCTGATGATGAAGGTTCCGGTTGAACTTCCTGCTGACACGTTCATCCGTTACATTGAAATCGTTCCGGGAAATAAGAAGCTGGTCCATCACATCAACGGTCACTTAGTCTTGTATGAACCGGAAAGGAAAAAGCACCTCGACAACGGTGTTTTTGCAGCAGATGCGGAGCAACAGGACAAGATGTCTGCCTACCGCATGCTTGATCTTGCAAATGACGACGGATCCTATCCGATGCTGACACCTTCCGTCACCAATTACCTGCCCGGCGTCGAACCCGCCATATATCCGGACGGAATCGGAGGATATCGTCTGAGCCGGAAGTCAGTCTTATTGCTGGACAACATCCATTACGGACCGACACCGATCGACACATCGGATCAGACCACCTTCAACTTCTACTTCCTTCCGCACCCTCCTGTCCGACCTGTCCGGGAATTCATCCTTGGAACGTCAGGGATTTCACCCATCGAACCTCCTTTGGTGATCCCGCCCGGAGAACGCAAATCATTCACGACCCGGTATACGCTTCCCGAAGACATATCCCTGTTGACAGTAAACCCGCATATGCATCTCTTGGGCAGTGATTTCAAGGCATACGCGCTGTCGCCGGTCGGTGACACGATTCGACTTATACGGATTCAGAAATGGGATTTCCGTTGGCAGTATTTTTACACTTATCAACGACCGGTACACCTTACTGCAGGAACAACGATCGTTGTTGAAGGGACATTCGATAATACGGATAACAATCCGCTGAATCCGTTTCACCCCCCACGGACAGTGGCTGAACGGGAAGGCAGCATGCGTACGACGGATGAAATGTTCCAGTTCATCTGTACCTATCTACCCTACCGTACCGGCGATGAAACTATCAGTTTGAAAACGAATCAACACAGATGATACTAGAGAACGGTTTCAAGCTGCGACAACCATCCGGTGAAAGTGAATGGAGCGACTATTACCGTATCCGCTACGAAGTGCTTCGGCAGCCGTGGGGACAAACGTTCGACTCGACAAAGGACGAATTCGAAGAATGTTCTTTTCACCTGTTGCTTACCGATCCGCAGGAGAAACCTGCCGGAGCCGGGCGACTGCAGTTCAATTCACCGGTTCAAGGACAGATCCGTTCCATGGCGATCCGTGAGGACCTGAGAGGTTCCGGCTGGGGAAGGAAAGTACTTCTGCGGCTTGAACAGGAAGCCATTCTCAAGGGCTTTTCAGAAATCATCCTGGATGCGCGAGAAGGGGCGGTCCGCTTCTACCTGAATGCGGGATATGAGATCACCGGTGACTCCTACCTCTTATTCGGAGTCATTCCGCACAAAGCGATGCGGAAGAAGCTGAAGAGCGATTCTGGACTTTAAGCAGGAATATTTAAACCGGTCATTGAAAAGAAGCGGACACGACCGGCTTCAATCGATAACTGCCGTTGCCCTGTTGCAACACCGACTGATCGGCATCGAAGTCCAAGAGCAACCGGGCAGTAGATCCTGCGGGAAGTACCGTATCTAAATTGCATTTCAACCCGGTTTCATCCTGAGAACTCAGGGAGAGCGGATAGCTCATCCCGGCTACAACCACCCGGTTCGAATCACCCAGTATTAGACGCACCTGCGAAATCCTTCCCGAGGGTACGATTTGCGAAGCAGCCAACAAGGTATCGACCCCGTTCTGTAACGTAAGCAGATCGTAATAGCCACTGTCGGCAGCCAGTTGTTGCCAGCCGCCTGCATCCGTATGCACGGAAACGCCTATCACCTGCACAAAGACGGAATCATACGGACCGGGAGCATCCGTCAGACGAACTTCTAAAAAGGATGTTCCTTCGACCGTATGCTTGTTACAGGAGATCAAAAATCCTGTCGCTATCAGTGCGGACAGGAACATTATTTTTTTCACGATACTCATGGTTTTAAAAATCGTAAACAATTCTGAAATGGCCATGAACAAACACCTTCAGAAGCCGCATTAATCAGCCGGAATAGGCCTTTTTAAGCGTAAATGTGAAGGTGGTGCCGATACCGTAGGAACTCCTTACACTGATATTCTGCTTGTGCGCTTCAATCAGGTGCTTGACGATGGCCAGACCCAGACCGGTACCGCCCTGCTCACGAGACCGACTTTTATCGACCCGGTAGAAACGCTCGAAGATACGCGAGAGGTGTTGCGGCTGTATCCCAATACCGGTGTCGGTGATCTCGACGAGGATATTCTCGTCCATGTCGTAGAACCCTACCAATGTAGCGCCGTCCTTCTTACCGTATTTGACGGAGTTCACGACGAGGTTCACAACGACCTGACGGATACGGTCCTTATCTGCATACACATAAACAGGCTTTTCCGAACCTTCCTTGAAATCAAGCCTGATGTTTTTCTCTTTGCTGCGCAATTCAAGTGACTCGAACACTTCCTTCACCAAGTCATGTATGTCGAATGCACGCTGGTCCAATGCCATTTCTCCGCTTTCCATTTTCGAAATGGACTCCAGATCATCGACGATCATACACAACCGGTCGACGGAGCGCGCTGCACGCTGCAGGTAATGAACGTTGACCTCCGGGTCATCGATCCCACCCTCCAGCAACGTATGGATATAACCCTGAATGCTGAAGAGCGGTGTCTTCAATTCGTGGGAGACATTTCCCAGGTACTCTTTCCGGAAATTCTCATTGCGCTTCAGCTCAGCGATCTCCTTGGACTGGTCCTCCTGCCATGAAACCACTTCCTTGTTGACGTTACCGATGATGTCTTCTGAAAGATCCACCCGTCCGATGGCTTTGGCTTTCGAATCCTTGAAGGTAGAAATGGTCTTGTAGATGAGTTTGATCTTTCGATAAATGAAAACCTCCAGCAGATACTGGAACACAAGGAACGTGGCAAGGAACGAAACGATGAAGACCAAGGGCATTGAAACCCAGTTCTTCTGAAGAAATCCGGAAAAACCGGTCAAGAACTCTACGAAAACGACAATGAAGGACGTGACCAGGGCGGCCAGTAAGGCAAGGACGCGCGGAGTGGGATTCTTGAACATTCTTAAGCCGATGAAAGGAACTCAAAAATCGAATTTATATCCGATTCCTTTCACGGTTTTGATAAGTTCATCCCCCAGTTTTTCACGAAGTTTCCGGATATGGACATCGATGGTCCGGTCGCCGACCACTACTTCGTTGCCCCACACCCGGTCCAGGATCTCCTCTCTGCTGAAAACCTTACCCGGTTTGGAAACCAATAGGGAAAGCAATTCAAATTCTTTCCGTGGTAACTCAAGACGCAGACCGCCTTTTTCCACCAGATACCGTTCCCGGTCAATGGAAAGGTCTCCGATGTTCAGGGTCTTGTCCGATGTCGTTTCACTGGCAGCTACCTGCGGGGTGCGACGAAGAATCGCATTGATGCGCGAAATGAGCACCCGTGGCTTTATCGGCTTAGTGATGTAGTCATCCGCTCCAACTTCAAAGCCGGCGATCTGCGAATAGTCTTCATTCCGTGCCGTGAGAAAAGCGATCAGCGTATCTTTAAGTTCTCGGTCTTCACGAAGCACCCTACAGGTCTCGATGCCGTCCATTTCCGGCATCATGATATCGAGGATGATCAGGTCCGGACGCTCCTTCCTTGCAACAGCCAACGCTTCCTTTCCGTTATGAGCCAGTAAAACCTCGAATCCTTCCTTTTGGAGGTTATAGTGCATGAACTCGAGGATATCGGGCTCATCGTCGACCAAAAGGATCTTTTTCTGCATTGAGGGATATTTGGACTTAAAGTTACCCGATGCTTTTGAATGCTTTGTTAAGCGAATGTAAAGAAAAGGTTAGCGCAGTGTAAGGTCATTGCTTCAACGCCTGCCGCATCCGTTGCGCTTGCGCATTGGCGGGATCCAATTTAAGCGCACGACCGAGATACCCTGCAGCGGATTTACGATCCCCTTTCAGCACCGAAGTGCCTGTCTTGTTCAGTAAAGCCTGTACATGGTCCGGATCCAGCGAAAGAGCCAGGTCATAAAGGCTGTCCGCCTCATAAAGGGCGCGGCGACCGGAAAGCAGCAGATAGCCGTAATTGACCAGGGCAGTCACATCGTCCGGTGACTCCTTCAACAGGAACAGGTATTGACGCTCCGCCTCTTCGATGTTCCCGGACGACTCCAATGCGGCGGCATACTTGTTACGGAAGGCCAACTGGTAAGGCAGCAAACCGACAGCGGAACGATAGAAGGATAAAGCGTCCGCCGGTCTGCCCGTCTTCTCCATGGACTGCGCGATCCGATAACACGTCCATGCCCGATCCGCTGATGAAACGGGCTTAGACGATGCACCGTATTTCGATCGGCTGTTTTCAGCACTAAGTCGGTTTACCTCGGCATAGTCTTCGCGTAAGAACGCCAGTCGGACCAATGCATCGAAGTACTGCAGCGACTCAGATTCATCCACGGTTCGCAGATAGGTCGCCGCCGAATCAAGAAATGTCTTGTCGTGAACGAATTTTTCATAATGATTCAAAAAGGCTACGCCCTTGGAGTAACGACCCGGATCGGCATTGTTGATACAGGCTAAAGTGATAAACTGCTTCACTTCCCGCTTGTAGATTGGAGAAACCGGCCGCCGGATGAAATGATCCGTAGTAGTGACGTGCGGAATGTCGATCGTGTTGTTCTTGGGCATATGGCAGGCAACACAATTATCCCGGCTTTTTTTACGAAGCGCGATTTCCACCGAGCACACCTTGGATGAAGCGGCAACTGAAGTCCTGGCACCCTGATGGCCCGTATGGCAGCTGTTACAGGCGGCATTGTAACTGTCGATACCGGTCTCCTTTACGCTGACATGCGGATTGTGACAGGTGACGCAGGTCATGGCATTTCGGTAAGGCCGCAGCGAAGAACTTCCGCCTCCGTTTTTCTCCGACTTCTCGCTGGAGCGCAGAAAGCAAGCGCTCAATTTCATCCGCTCGGCATGCGACGCCATGATGTGCTCATCCTCCTGCCCTTTGTATACCGGCATATAAACATCCATCACATCCGACAGATGCATTCCGGGACGGAAATCGAAAAAGCTTTTACCGGGAGCGGTAACAGCATTACCCTGTATATGACAGCGCTGGCAGATATCCAGCTGCAGGTCAACAGGCAGTTTGGAGGGATTGACGATGGAGTAATCGACTGCGACAGCCGTGTCCACCAAGACCCCTTTGCTTTTCAATTCGACATGACGACTGCCCGGACCATGACAACGCTCACAATCGATGCCGGTCGGAACCGAAGTGTATTTGTTTTCCGAACCTTCAACGATTTTCGGATAGCCGTTGTGGCAGGAAATACATTCAAGCTCGATGCGTCTGGAAAACCGAGAGTTGGCGCCGTGCTCGAATCCAGGTGGCAGATCCCATTTTCCCTCTTGGGTGTAATAGGTCAGCGGAAGCTGGTACAGGTAACCGTTCAACGAACGCAGGTGGGAATTGGTGTGTTGTCCGGATCCGACGATGTAGTCGACCGTCTCGATACGCTTGTGAACCGTATCACGTCCTGACAACCGGAACTCGCAGAACTGCAGTTTATCCTTCTCCCAAAACGGGTGATAGGAAAGATTTTTTTGAATATCCTTCACCACTTTATCGGGACCGAAAGCAGCGGCGGACTTTCCCATTGTCGCAAGTCCGAACGAACGCCCCATGCCCGTCCGGATATACGAATCATAGATTCCGGAATGACATTGCCGGCAGGTGTTCATACCTACATAGGTGACACTGCTGTCCAGTGAAGCATAGGTCTCCGGAACTACCGCCTCTTTCGTTTCGATGGAACCGCAAGCCGAATAAAGCGACCACCAAAAGCAGATGAATACGTAACGCGTCAGCACCCGACCGTTACGTGATTCACTTCCGGACGAGCTGCATGATGTATTCGTCGATGTACCGGCCATTCTCATAGACCCAGTCCTGTTTAAGACCGGATATCTCGAAACCGCTCTTCTTGAAAAGCGCGATGCTGTTTTCGTTATCAATACGTACGTTGCAATACAGCTGGTGCAGATCCAGCACCTGAAACGAATATTCCACCACCAGGTGGAGTGCTTCCGTGGCATACCCCTTTCCCCGGTCGGCACGGTCGGCGATAAGAATACCAAGTCCGGCACGATGGTTCCGCGGATCGAATTCGAACAGGTCCACGC
>JBJOMA010000202.1:0-2747 GCA_046052625.1 Bacteroidota bacterium | reverse complement strand
TGAATTCATCCTCCATCCGAATCCTGTCGGACAGACGCTTCATGTGACCTTCTCTTCGACTCCGGCCGATTTCGAATGGACGGTCTTGGATCTTTCCGGCAGAAAGCTCCTCGAGGGTCGTAACGTAACCCGTATCGATGTAGGTGAACTTCCACGCGGCACCTACCTCCTGTTGGTCCGTAGTGGCGCATCTCAATCCGCCAGCAGGTTCATCAAGGAGTGACCGTGTCTGAAATGACTCCGGGGGCAAAAGCTATTGCGAATCGGTCAGCCGATCAGGATCTCGGGCGCAAGGACGTAACTGACCGCCCTTCGGTCCGCTTCCTGACGGCTGCGCTGAACTGCTTCTCCGGCAAAACCGTTGGCATTGAAGTGGCGATTGATGCTACGGATGATTTCGCTGCGAATCTTCTTCTGGTTATCCAGTGAGCGGTCTTCTATTCCCAGTATCTCGTTGAACTCCTGTGTAGAAAGCGATACAGCTGCCTTCCGCTGATCATACAATATTCCCAACAAACGAAGCTCCTGCTCATACATGTCCGTGAGCGGCCTGCCATTAATGTTGAAAGTGTCACCGTTCCGGTACAAGGTGAAATCATTCTCTTGGACATAGACGGACTGAAATGGTAAAGTCCCTGATTCCGTCGTGTCCTCAGCGATAACAGATTTTCGCTGCATTGTTTTCCGGCGCCAACGCCGCACAACGAGAAACAAACCGGCAATTACGGTCGTACCTGCCATTAGCTCAAGGAAAAATGCCGAATAGGAAGACGAAGGCTCTTCAATCAACGGGAAATCCTGCACGACCTGATCGAGCAAAGAAGCCCAGGCAGCGCTATCGACCGCTTCGTAGTTATGATTGATGGAGTAAACGCCCCAATCCGTGGTCAATACTTTTTTATCCTTTGAATAGCGGGATTCACTGAGCGTCCAGAGCCGATCTGATACCTTATCGGATAAAATCCGGCAGCGCTTTTCTTTAAAATCGATGTGCAAAGGATTGCGGCTGTTTCCTCCGATAAACAGGACACCGGTCGGTGTTTGATAGAGTAACCCTTCGCCGGCGGCAATCTTATAGTCATGAGGTATCGTCGGATTCAATCTACCCAATGTTACCCAGTCACCGGTGCGCAGATCCAGCCGATAAACGGAATCGGTCACTTGGAACACCTTCTTCATTCCGTCGTTGCGGGAATAGGAGCCTGCCTGGTAGATGGATGAATCCAGTGCATCATAAAAAACAGGAGTGCCGGTATTACGGGGATGTTCCTCCGACAGCTCGATCGTATGCCATTCGTGCGCTTCCCAGGAATAAAAAAGCAAGAGTCCGAAACTGCGCCAGATACCATACCCGCCGTATTTCAGAGGTCCCGGGAGCACCAAGGCACCACTGTTATAACCGATGCACTCCGTACTGTCTTGCCGAACCCATCGGTCCTCCTTATTCAACGACCACACCTGCCCGTTGCCTTCGCCGATCAACAACCACCCTTTCGACGGGTCCTTCAGGAGTTGAAATCCTCCAAAGAACAGATGCGACCCCGAGGTATCCGGATATCCTGCAAATGGGAATGTATGTAAGGGTTGGAGTCGGCGGAAGGAGGCGGGGGCATCCCACTTGATACCGGGAGCTGTCTCATTAGCAACAACTACCTCTTTGACAAAAAAAGAAAATGCAAATAGAAGATAAACAAGCTTTCGTATCAACATGAGGAATTTGAGTAGAGTAAAAAAAGTCTAAAACCGTAATGACTACGGGTTTCATAAAGATAGGAATTTGAAGCTTGATTGCTGATTCCAATTGTTAATCAGGATTTTCACCTATTTCACCTATTTCACCTATCTGTTAATTGTTTGTATTTCTGCGATTTATAAAGGCACTGGTGTACTTCACCCGATTCACCCGATTTCACTTGATACCCCCTCCGTCAATTGAAAGCTTTGTACTGTCGCGGTATAGTAAGTATTTGCGCCGCGAACGCCAATATGAATCAGTTTTCAAGCTTTTTCATTTGGCTCCAGCCCGTGTCCGGTGAAAGCCGGCACGGGTATTTTCATTATTGCAGGCAGTTCGAATTGCTGTTTAACTTCGTGAAAAGCATTGACATGGGAACTATTTCGAGCCTAATAGCCCTGAATTTAAAAGCCACCTTCCACGGAGGTAATTGGACTTCCGTAAACTTCAAGGTTACACTGTCCGAAATCTCCTGGCAAGAGGCAGTGGCGGAGGTTCCGAATTTTAATACCATCGCCAAACTGACAACTCATCTCGGCTATTATTTCACTCCAATAAGTTCCGTACTTGCCGGTAATCCGTTAGTCGCACGGGATGCGGACAGCTTCCTGGTGCCATCCATAAGATGCGAGGCTGACTGGACGGGATTAGTGGAACGACTGATGATGACTGCAGATCGACTGGCAGCCGATATCGAACAACTCGATGACTCGCGACTTGCAGAACCATTCGCAGGGGGTGACTACGGCACCGTTTTCAGAAATCTTACCGGTGTAATCGAGCACTCACATTACCACCTGGGACAGATCGTCCTGCTGAAGAAACTGATGCGGAGGTCCGTGATAAATATGAGCGGTCACTGATAATCCAGAATCCGGATTTTATATCACTGCTCCTGCTTTGGAGGGCTGCTCGATGTCCATCCATCCGAACGGATAATAGTGTCGGCTTTCCCATCGTCCGTTCTCGAATTCGAACTCCAGGTTCTGCTCGCCGTCGAAGTGTTCGTCAC
>JBJOMA010000201.1:0-4725 GCA_046052625.1 Bacteroidota bacterium | reverse complement strand
TCGGTCGCAGCAGGGTTCACGAAAAGAAGATTCTCACGGATGGTCCCGCTGAACAGTTGGGTGTCCTGTGCGACGAATCCCGTCTGCGACTGAAGCTCCTGTTTGTCGATTTCCCGGAAGCTGATACCGTTGTACAGGATGTCGCCCTCTTTAGGCTGGTACAATCCTATCAGTAATTTCACCAACGTAGTCTTGCCGGATCCGGAAGGGCCGACAAAGGCGACAGTCTGTCCGGTCGATGCGGTGAAAGAGATGTCCGTCACTGCACTCTGTGTGGCCGTCAGATGCCTGAATCCGACTTTTTCGAACCGTAACTCATGTAGCCGTCCGATTACCTGCGGACGCGTCGGCCGTTCTTCGGCAGGCGTATTCAGCAGTTCTTCCAGTTTCGACAGCGATGCCTGCGCCTCCCGGTAGACCGCTATCACGTTTCCGATTTCCTGCAGCGGACCGAAAATGAAGAAGCTGTAAAACATGAGGGTCAACATCTCCCCGGGAGTGATGGTGCCGCGGAAAATGAGGAAGTACATCAGGAAAACGAAGCAGGTACGGATCAGATTCACGGTCGTTCCCTGCAGGAAACTAAGGCTTCGGATGAAACGGACCTTCTTCAGTTCCAGCCGCAGGATCTTGCCGGTGATGGAGTTCAGTCGGGTCACCTCCTGGTTGGCAAGTCCCAGGCTTTTAACCAGTTCGATGTTGCGGAGCGATTCCGTCGTGGAGCCTGCAAGTTGCGTGGTTTCGCTCAGGATCTCCTTCGATACCCGCTTGATATTCTTGCTTAACAGGCTGCTGATTACACCAAGCAGAGGGACGGTTACGAGAAAAAGCGGAGCGATGAGCCAATGGACTCGCATGGCATACCAGATCACAAACACCAGCCCGATGAGCGTCTGGAAGACGATGTTCACGGAGGCGCTCACCAGCCGCTCGGAATCCGTCCGCGCCTTCTGCAGTTTACCGAGTGTCTCACCCGAACGCTGATCCTCGAATACCTGGTAGGGCAGTGCCAGCGAATGTCCGATTCCGTCTGAATAGATATCAGCGCCCGCTTTCTGTACGGCCACGTTGGTGAAGTAATCCTGGAAATTCTTGGCGATACGGGAGACCATCGCCACGCCGACGGCTGCAAGAAGGTAGTTCAGGATGTCGCCGATGAAGACACCCGTCGGCTTGCCACGGTAATCATCGGCGTGCACGCCGAACCGGTCCATCATCTTTCCGATGATCAGCGGGTCCATCAACGAAAAGATCTGGTTGACAGCCGCCAACAGCAAGGCTAAGAGTACGAATTTCCGGTGACGGGATAGATAGGAAAGCAGCAGTCGCATGGTAATGGTTCGGGCCTGCAAAAGTACGTCAAATGCGGTCTGAATGGTGCGGATTTTCGTTTGTTGACAAAATCGGCCGGCGTTCATGCAGCCTACAGACAGCCTTCGTTACTTTTGTCATGATAATTATCAACCCATGAAAAAAATACTCTTCGTCGTCGCATTCTTTTCTGTCGTATCGGCCGTCAGTGCACAGCATGTCGTTTCCCTCAAATCAGGTGAGCGGCTAAGCGGCAAGGTCCAAGGCCTGAGTAATGGCGTCTTCGACTTCCTTTTTCAGGGAAATGTGATGAAGCTGCGGATAGACGAGATCTATTCCATCAACTTCGCCGAGCAGGCGTCCATGAGCGGCGGGGAATCCACTTCGGCTGCTCCGCGTGAAGCCGGTGAAAAGCAAGTGACGGCCGATAATTACCTGGTTCGATATAAAGTGGCCGACCGTACTGTCGTCAAGCCGCCGAAAATAGATAACCTGACACAGAAGAAAGGTCGCGTAGTCGTGGATGTGACGGTCGATAAATACGGTGTCGTACGGAAAGCGGTACCCGGAATGCCGGGCAGCAATACGACCGATGAATACCTGAAGACCAAGGCCCGCCAGGCGGCAGAGAGCGCCATCTTCGATAATGTTCCGACCGCTCCTACGGAGCAGAAGGGCTACATGATCATCGATTTCTGAACCCGAAGTTCCCGGAACTGCATGCGCATGAACTGATCCGGAATTTCGCTCGGCTCAGATTGGTTATGATGAATTGATTGAAACGCCGACACTCATGGCGTCCTGAAAGCGTCCAATTCCGAGAGTTCCTTAGCGACTTGCGCTTGCCATTCCGTTTGCTTCTCGGCAATCGTGCCGTGTTGTGTTTCCGCGTCATAGCGGTCCTGAGCCGAACGGTACGCTGACCAGTTTTCACTGAATAGTGACTGGATCTCCTTATCAAACTGTAAAATACTCAGCACCGCGGTGGAGAGTTTCTGCCTGAACTTGCGTGCATACAGCTCGCAAAGATCGAAATGCAGTTGTTCGTGGCTCAGCAATTGATCCTGCTCAGCTCCCGATTCCACCCAGGAGGCTTTTCGGGTAAAACAAGGACTTAGAACCGAAGTCAGGATCATCGTGTCGGCAGCAAATCCCTGAAGGGTAGCTAGCGCATAGATGCAATTGCTCTGAGCCGAGTAGGGGGTCGGCTGGGGAGCTTTCCCTTTGAAATCGCTCCAAAGGAGCTTTCGCTCCGGACTCCATAAAAGCGTATCATCGCCTTTGAAGGGTTTGCTGCGAGGAGCGAAGCGGACGACTACCTGATTCATGAACCAGGGCTGCTCCGGATGTGCGACGGCCCAGTCGTTGAATTGCCGCATGAAATCCGCCAGCGTCTTTGTTATCAATCGGATGTATAATTCCTGATTTTCCGGGGCAGTAGACTGATAGGAGGGGCGGCTCTCTGTTTCAAACAAGGTCTGTTTCACTCCTTCGATTTCACGACTCATCCGTATTTTCATGTCCAGTGTGATCGTGTGCCTGCTTCCGCTTTCAACATCTCTGAGCTGCAGCCGCTCGATTTGGCATTCCAGTCCGGCCGTGTGTTGCTTGTCCTGCGTAAGCCCTCCTGCAAGATGCTGCAAAAGCTCTTCCTCCAGGCCGGATGTGAATGTGATCGGGTTCCGCTGGCTGCCTCGTATATGTTCTCCGATGTCCTGCTGTTGTTTTCTATTGTCGATGACCGCTTTTAGGTGATACCGTTTCGCAGTGATCTTCCATTCCGGAGCGGGCAGCTGTATGGATTGCGCCCGGGAAACGGCATGGACGATTGTCAAAAAACAAAATAGGAGCAGGGCCTTTTTCATAGTCCGGGGGTTGGAAACAATAACGACAGGAACAGAACGGCTGTCTGCTAAAGTGTATTTTTACAAAAATAGGTAAAGCGCTGTATGCTCCGCCGGCTGTCCATCCTGCTTTTATTGCCGCTCCTGTCCGGGTGTTTTACCCACCGCGACCTGGTCTCAAGGAATCTTGCAGCCTATTATCGCCCTGACGACGGTGGTCGGACGCCGCCGGAATTCCGCTGGTATGTGACCTCCGATACGACAGCTCGTCTATACCTGTCAATGAACGTGGATCAATTGCTGTATGTCCGGCAACCGGAGGGCGCGTTCGGAGCTCAGTTCGAGTGTCACATCGAGTTGCTGGAGTCATACGACGTTCCCACGCTGATCGACTCGTTTTTCTTTGTCCGTTCGGTTCCTATGAGCAAGCACGAACAGCCTGTTGTTTTTTCTTTTGAAGTGAGTCTGAAAAACAGGGCTGATCTGCTGACCCGTATCAGGCTTACGGATGGTAACCGCGGAACGACCGATTTTCATTATGTTTTACTCAATGCTTCGACGTTACAATCCCGCGATGCGTTTCAGCCGGTTCGTCTTAACGGTGAGCCTGTATTCGGAGACCGGGTCCGGATGACAGACACTTTCTCCGTACAATACAGGGATTCAAAAGTCGACAGTGTCTGGTGCAAGCGGTATCGGAGGGAGTTTCCGTTGGCAGCCCCGCCCTTCAGCTTCGATGTACGGACGCCGTTTGATTATTCACCGGACAGCGTGTTCCGTGTCGATGTGAATCATGGAGCGCAGTTAGTATTCAGCGGTAAAGGATTTTATCATTTTCAGGTCGACACGTCGGTTCGTGAGGGATTCACCTTGTATTGCAGCGAAGAGGGATTTCCGAATGTAGTCACGACACGGCAAATGGCCGATCCGATCCGTTATCTGTGCTCAAGGCAGGAGTTCGCGGCCATCGATACTTCCGCTACTCTCCGTAAATCCGTCGATCGTTTCTGGTTGGAGCGTAGTAGCTGGTCGGAGGACCGTTCGCGCATCCTGATCCGTAAATATTACACCCGTGTAGCCAATGCCAACCGGTGGTTTTCGTCTTATACGGAGGGCTGGCGTACCGACCGTGGAATGATCTATGTTATCTTTGGCCCCCCGAATACCGTCTACCGGTATTCCGACAGCGAAACATGGATCTACGGCACCGAAAACAGCCCGGCTTCTCTCAATTTGCTTTTCGTGCGGGTGGAGAACCCTTTCACGAAAAACGATTTTGTCCTTTCACGTTCTCCTATATACGAATCGCATTGGTACCGTGGCGTCGAATTCTGGCGACAGGGCCGTGCCTATAACACGCCTTACTGAAGTAATATGGACCGCTTTCGCAGACCTTCCCGTCCGGTGAATTCCGGCAGCGACGACCAGATGATTTACGGCATCCATCCGGTGATGGAAGCTTTACGAGCAGGAAAGGAATTCGATAGAGTGTTCATCCATCGCGGTGCGAAAGGGGACGGTATGTTGCAGCTGAAAAAGTCGCTCAAGGAAAACGGTATCCTCTGGCAGG
>JBJOMA010000200.1:0-3280 GCA_046052625.1 Bacteroidota bacterium | reverse complement strand
GATCGTACCGGCCTCCCCGACGTTAAAGGATCGCTATCCGAAAGTGTCCGGCAATCTGCGTGCGAAGGGATTTCTCTATTCCTTCGGTAATGTGTTCGACAATGCATCGAAAACCGATACGGTCTGGTTTTTTAACGAGAGCGATACGGTGATGCACATTAAAGTTGTAGGTCCTGCGAACGACCCTTTCCGGCTTCCGCCGGATGTGACGGTTTTTCCGACTGAGCAGGATCTGGCACCGGGAAGGGAGAGCTACTTTCTGGTAACGGTTGACGGACGTAAAGCGGAGCGGCTGGGCTTCCAGGTCGATAATCTTCGGTTATTGACGAATGACAGTCAAATACCCCTAAAGAACTTCTCGGTGGGCTCCTACATAACAGAATATTTTCCGCCTATGTCAGCAGAGGACTCCTTGACGGTTCCTAAGGCCAGGATGTTGCCGACGACTGTGGATTTAGGCAAGATAGCTTCGGGGAAAAGGGCGGAGACGACGGTTCGGGTTTACAACGATGGGATAAGACCGCTGGAGATTCGTAACGCCTATTCCGGAACCAAGGAATTATCCTTTGAATTTTCCGGAAAGTCCGTGGCTTCGCAAGATTCCGTCAGCATGAAGATCACTTTCGATACAAAAGGAGTTCGTCCGGGGCCGTTTCGGCAGCGGGTCAGTCTGTTCGTGAGCGATCCCACACATCCGGAGTTACGCCTGCAATTGTCCGGCACGATCGAATGATTGCTTTTAAAGCAACAAGCCTTTCAGGAAAAAGTAGGCGAGGCTGAAGTAGATAACCAGTCCCGTGACGTCCACCAGCGTAGCGATGAATGGGGCGGAGGAAATGGCCGGATCGATTCCGGCACGTCGCAGCAATAAAGGCAGCATCGAACCGGACAAGGTGCCGAAGAGGACCACGCCAACCAGCGAGAGACTGACCGTCGTTGCGATCATCATCCAGTGCGGTCCGTATACATCAGTAAATACCGTCCAGGCTGCTATCCGCATGAATCCGATGATTCCGAGAATCGATCCAAGTACCAGGCCGGAAAGGAGTTCGCGACGCATCACGCGCCACCATTGCTCGATGGTGATCTCTCCGAGCGCCATGGCACGTATGATCAGGGTGGCGGCTTGTGACCCGCTGTTTCCACCTGAGGAGATGATCAACGGTATGAAAAGTGCGAGGATGACGGCGCGATTGAGTTCGTCCGTAAAGTAACCCATGGCGCTGGCAGTCAGCATTTCACCCAGGAACAGGATGATCAGCCACCCGGCACGCTTTGCAACCATCTCACGGAAGGAGACCTTCAGGTAGGGCTCTTCCAACGCTTCGGTTCCGCCGAAGCGCTGGATGTCTTCGGTGTCCTCTTCTTCGATTACATCGACTACGTCATCGATAGTGATGATGCCCAGCAACAGTCCGTTGAAATCGGTCACAGGTAATGCTACACGGTCCGTCTGTTTGAAGAGCTCGATGGCGGACTCCTGATCATCCTTGGCGTTCAGGTGGAAGTACTGATTATCCATCAGTTCGCTCACCTTCTTGTCAAGCGGCGAAATCAGGAAGTCGCGCACCTTGATATCGTCCAACAAGAATCCCCTAACATCCGTGACGTAAATGACATTCAGCGTCTCGGAGTCTTTGCCGAAAAGCCGTATGTGGTCCAATACCTGCTGCACGGTCCAGTGCTCTTTGACCGAAATGAAATCCGGGGTCATCAGTCGTCCGATTGACTCTTCCGGATATTGGAGCAGTTGGTTGGCTGTTTTACGCTCTTCGTCGGTCAGGAGCGACAGGTATTGTTGTAACGTTTCGGCCGGAAGTTTCTCGAAAAGCGCGGTCCGATCGTCCGGGGAAAGTGTATTGAGTGTGTTTGAAAGCTGATCGACCGGAAACGATTGCAACAGCGCAACCTGGACGTCGAAGTCAAGGTGCTCGAAGGTCTTGACCGCTTTTTCCGGATCAAGTACCTGGAAGACTTTAATTACGTCGATTTCCTTGTGGGAGTTGACCAGGTCGGCCAATTCTTCCGGCTGCGTGGAAGCGGTCAGCTGCTTGAGCTTGTACAGGTTACGGGTCGCCAAGCGTTCCGCAAGCAGTTCTTTTTCTTCTGTACCGACCATGATGGGTATTCCGGCAGTTGGAATAGGTTTCCGCAAGATAGGCAATGACCCGTTGACTGCAGGACTGCAATTGACCGATTATCAACAGCAGCTTGCGGTTTTTAGCAAGGGGCAAACCTGAAGAGGACGCGGGTCGATTGGATATAAAAAAAGAGCCGTCGGTTTTCAAGCCGACGGCCCCCCACACGAAAACATGAACACAAAAAACTTACTATGAAGATAACGCCCATTATCCGCGGTTGTTTGATGCAGAAGACGGCTTTACAGAACTATGACAAAGATTAACAGCTGTTAACGCTGAATCGTTAAAAAACGCGGTTCCCGATGCGGGATGGAACGCTCCGGTAAGGTATTTTTACAAAAATATCCTGTACTATGGCTAACATCTCCTTGGGAATCGGTTCCCGCGTCCGTCACCCCGAATATGGCGACGGTGTCGTCATTCAAGTAAAGCCGGATGATTACATGGTGACATTTATCCGGCACGGTATGCGCGAGATCGAACGTACTTTCGAAGGTTTCGAAATCATCGATGCGAACGATTTGGACAATGATCTGGTCTCCCTGGCCGATATCGAAGTGCTCTTGGTCAATATCCTTCGGAAATATTCCGACATCCAGGAGCGGGTCGAATTGGGCAACCGGTGGACAGGTGGTAAAATGATCCTTCAGCCGGGCGACAGCACCCTTAAAGCCAAAGAAGTTCCGATCGATGTATTTTTCAATAAGATCGTCATGCTTCGCGACCGCTTGCGGGTATTGGAGCAGCGTATCAATGCGCATGAAAAACTATCGGAAGAGGACAAAGTCAATATCCAGCAATATATCACCCGCTGTTACGGCTCCCTGACCACATTCAACGTCCTGTTCAAATATCAGACGGACGGGTTTACAGGGGAGAAAGGCAGCAGCTGATCCTGCCGACCCCCTCTTCCAATTCAGTATCACCTATTCCTGACGCATGAACCTTCTTTCTGTCGAGCAACTGTCCAAGACCTACGGCGAGAAGGTGTTGTTCCGCGATCTGGGATTCGGTATAGGCAAAGGGGAGAAGGTCGCACTGGTAGCGCGCAACGGTACCGGTAAATCAACACTCCTGCGCATCCTGGCAGGCAAGGATGTGCCCGATGCCGGAACGGTTTCCGTCCGGAAGGATACCAA
>JBJOMA010000199.1:0-3608 GCA_046052625.1 Bacteroidota bacterium | reverse complement strand
ATCCAACGGAAGCGCCAGTGTTGCGGCTTCCGGCGGAACCCCGGTCTATACCTATAGCTGGTCGCCGGGTGGTGCTACGACTACATCACTTTCCAATCTGGCCTCCGGTGCCTATACCGTTACCGTAACGGATGCTGCCGACTGTACGCAGACAGCGATCGCGTCCGTTTCCAATTCCGGAGCGCCTTCCGCTTCGGCCACCCAGTTGCAACCTGTAAGTTGTTACGGCGGAAGCAACGGGTCGGTGACAGTGCTTGCTACAGGAGGAGCTGTTCCTTATTCATACAATTGGAGCAATGGCTCAACTGCACAGTCGGCGACTAATCTTGCGGCCGGAAATTACAATGTAACGGTAACGGATGCATTCGGATGTATTTCTGTTGCGACGGTAACGGTGTCCCAGCCTCCAGCCATTGTTCCTGTTTCCGCGGTCACGCAGGTTACCTGCTATGGCGGTGCCAACGGTGTTATCTCGCTGACTACGACCGGTGGCACTTCACCTTACTCATATAACTGGTCAAACGGTGGCGGAACCAATGCGACGGCCAGCGGATTGGCTGCCGGCACCTACACGGTCACGGTCACGGATGCCAACGGATGCACGACGACCTTAGCGGCGAACATACCACAGCCCACGCCGGTTGTTCCTTCATGGACCAGTGTGCCCGTAGCATGCAACGGGGGATCCAATGGGAGTGCGACCGTCAATGCCACCGGAGGTATCGGTCCTTACACCTATAGCTGGTCCAACGGATCGACCGGCGCTATCGCCGTCGGTTTGGCTGCCGGCAGCTACCCGGCAACGGTCACCGATGCCAACGGGTGTTCATCGACCGTTACGGTGCAAGTAGGCCAGCCAACGCCTGTCGTACTGAATACATCTTCACAGCCGGCGCTTTGCGGTTCGTCCAACGGTTCTGCCTTGGTGATACCCGGCGGGGGTACGCCCGGCTACTCCTACGCATGGTCTCCTTCCGGTGGTTCCGCTGCTTCGGCTTCAGGACTTTCTTCCGGTCAGTATACGGTCTCCGTGACAGACAATGCCGGTTGTGTCATGACCGCATCTGTCGTTGTTCCTAGTATCGGCTCTCCGGTCATCACTGCTTCTACAGTGACGAATGTGAGTTGTAACGGCGGTTCAGACGGATCTGCTGCCGTACTGGTCAACTCCGGAACGGCTCCTTACACCATTTCCTGGCCGGGCGGTAATTCCAATGATACACTTACCGGGCTTGCTGCCGGTTCTTATCAGGTAATGGTTACCGATGCGAACGGATGTGTTTCGGCAGCATCGGTGCAGATCAATCAGCCTGCGCCTTTGACGTGTGTGCTCTCTGCTTCTGCTGTAGACTGCAACGGTGCATCGACAGGTTCTGTCAGCGCGCAAATGTCCGGCGGTACGCCAGCCTATTCTTATCAATGGGCTCCTCTCGGCGGTATTGTACAAAATCCGACCGGACTTCCTGCCGGTTCATATTCGGTTGTCGTTACAGATGCGAACGGTTGTACGTCCGCCAGTTCTGTTGCAGTGACAGAGCCTGCCCCCTTGGTCCTTTCCGGTTCGTTTTCTCCCGTAAGCTGTTACGGTTACACAGACGGTAGTGCTTCCGTTTCCGTTACAGGTGGTACCGGAGTATACAGTTATGCCTGGAGTCCGGTTGCAGGCAGCGGGTCAACAATCACGGCGTTGACTGCCGGCTCTTATTCAGTCACATTGACCGATGCAGCAGGTTGCACTTCTTCGGTACAAGTAACGGTGCCGGAGCCTCCACCTGTAACCCTTTCCATCACGGACGGTTCGGTTTCTTGTTTTGGAGCGATCGACGGACAGCTCCAGGCAATCGCTTCCGGCGGTAACGGAACATTCCAGTATGCATGGATGCCAGGAAATCTCAACGGTAGCAATCTGAATAATCTGCCTGCTGGAATTTACAACCTGACGGTCACTGATCAGAACAACTGTACATTAACCGGGGTAGGTACTGTCACCGAGCCGGGACCTTTATCACTTCAGGGTAGCGGCTCTCCGGTCCTTTGCATCGGCCAGCAGGTGACCTTAACTGCTTCTGTCGTCGGTGGCACTCAGCCGTATACATACACTTGGAACACGGGAGCCGGCGGAGATTCCATCACCGTTTCTCCCGGAAGCTCTACTTCCTACACCGTAGCGGTGACGGATGCCAATGGATGTACCGCGGAGCCTCAAGTGATACCCGTACAAGTCTACCCGCCGCTTCAAGTCCAGGCCTTGCCTTTGCCTTCCATTTGTGGCGGCGATTCGGCTTATGTTTCCGCTACCGCGGCCGGCGGGAATGGCGGTCCCTATGCTTACAGTTGGAACAACGGAGCAATACTTACCTCAGGAGCGGTCATTCATCCGCTGAATGATTCCGCCTTCGTAGTCACCGTCGATGATGGTTGCAGTCCCCCGGTGCAAACGACGGTTTATATCGATGTAAACCCGTTGCCCGATGTCTCTTTCACCCCGCAGTCAATAATCGGTTGTACTCCTGTGCGGGTTCAATTCGCCAACATCTTTACGGTGCCTCCCGGCTCCACTTTCCAGTGGAATCTCGATGATAATACCTTATCCTCCAATTCATCTCCCGCTCATACCTACACAGTGCCCGGAACGTATGACATATCACTTGTCATCACCACACCTGCCGGTTGTACTTCAACAGATACGGTTCTCCAAGCGGTCGAGGTCTACGGCGATCCTGTCGCCGGTTTCGAACAGTCAGCCACGACAGTCACCGAATCAAGTCCGCAGGTTTCCTTCTATGACGAAAGTTCGGGCGCTGTAAGCTGGTTCTGGGATTTCGGTGACGGAATAATCGAGCAGGGCGTACAGAATCCGGTGCATCATTATTCAGACACTGGCACGTATTACGTGCATCAGATCGTGATGAATGAAGGTGGCTGTTTGGATACGATCACGAGTATCATCCGGGTCGAACCGGAGTCTTCCATTTTCATCCCGAATGCATTCACTCCGAACGGAGACAATCACAACGAGGGATTCATTGCCATCGGTCATAACATCATCCGCTATGAGATGTGGATCATCGATCGATGGGGACGTGAGATTTATCATGCAGTCGACTTCCAGAGCCCTTGGGACGGCACCTATTACAGTAACGGGAACCCTTGTCAGAACGATGTTTACGAGTACGTGATCGACGCAGTGGACATTCACGGAAAGAAGTCACGTTACATCGGACATGTCACATTGGTCCGATAGTCCGCTCACCTCACTTTCCCTAAAAGCTGGAATAGCCATGCAAAGGTCATTACCGCAGCGCATCCGATAAGATTAAGCCAAAGGAAGGCTGTGGCTCCTGAGTACCAGCCGGCGAGTACGATCAATTCTCCCGCCAATGCGCCAAGGAACACAGCATTCCCTTTGATTTTTTTCAGGAAAAAGGCTGTCAGGAAGATGCCGAGTATGGTTCCGTAAAACAAGGAGCCAAGTACATTCACTACCTCAATAAGATTGCCCAACCGACCTGCGTATAAAGCGGTGACGGTGCAAAAGACTCCCCAAGCCGCTGTCGACCACCTTGAAGCGTTCAGGTAATGCCGGTCGCCGGCATCTTTCACCAGAT
>JBJOMA010000198.1:0-5088 GCA_046052625.1 Bacteroidota bacterium | reverse complement strand
TTCGCGCGTGGTAGTGCCGATGATCGGATCACCGCCGATACCGATAGCCGTAGTGACGCCCAAGCCTGCACGACCGATCTGATCGGCCGCTTCATAGGTCAACGTACCTGATTTGGATACGATTCCGATGTTACCTTTTTTGAAAACAAAACCAGGCATGATCCCCACCTTGCACTCACCGGCAGTGATGATGCCGGGACAGTTGGGGCCGATAAGCCGTGTATTGCGCGTACTGAGGTACTCTTTCACACGCACCATGTCTTTGACAGGAATACCTTCCGTGATGGCGACGACTAATTTGATACCAGCCTCAGCAGCTTCCATGATGGCATCAGCAGCAAACGCGGGTGGAACGAAAACGATAGAAACATCCGCACCGGTGTTCTTCACCGCATCCAGTACCGTATTGAACACGGGACGCTCCAAGTGCTTCGTTCCGCCTTTGCCCGGGGTGACTCCACCGACGACATTGGTACCGTATTCAATCATCTGTGTGGCATGGAAAGTACCTTCGCTTCCGGTAAAGCCCTGGACGATAATTTTGCTTGACTTATTTACGAGAATGCTCATTATTTGGATTTGAATTAGTTAGAATCTTAGGGACGTCGATTACAGAGTAAGTCAATGTTGAAAGTCAGACAGTCATTCCGCCGAAAGACTTATCATTTAAACGTTATTCTACCGAATCGATGAGTCGCGAAATTACTGATTTCCCTCCTTTTTCAAGCCGAAATTCAATAAATTTACACCCTCACAAGATGTTGAATTTCAGGCAGGATGATACCATTACGGCCCTGGCGACTCCGCCCGGTGCCGGCGCCATCGCGATTATCCGGTTATCCGGTAAAAACGCCTTTCAGATCGGCAACAGGGTATTTCTGTCAAAAGGCACTAGTAATATCGACTTCGCATCCCGAAAGTCGCATACGCTTGTTTTCGGAACACTTCAAGACCACTCGACAGTAGACGAAGTAGTGGTAGGAATCTACCGGGGCCCTTCTTCTTTCACCGGCGAGGACACCTTGGAATTCTCCTGTCACGGTTCCGTATTCGTCCAACAGCGCGTACTGGATCTCCTTATTGGACAAGGGGCGCGGATGGCGGAACCCGGTGAATTCACATTACGGGCGTTCCTCAATGGCAAATTGGACCTTAGTCAGGCAGAGGCGGTAGCAGACCTCATCGCATCCGACACGGCCGCTGCCCATCAGGTAGCCATTCGCCAGCTACGCGGCGGATTCTCCTCGCTGATAAAAGAACTGAGAAGCGAGTTGATTCGGTTCGCATCACTAATAGAACTTGAATTGGACTTCGCCGAAGAGGATGTGGAATTCGCCAACCGTAATCAACTGAAAGCTTCCTTAGACCAGCTTCGTAATCGATTGAAGAGACTCATCGATTCTTTCGAAATGGGAAATGTGATCAAGAACGGCATTCCTGTCGTGATCGCAGGAAAACCGAATGCGGGAAAATCGACATTATTGAATGCACTGCTGAACGAAGAGCGCGCAATCGTGAGTGACATTGCCGGAACAACGCGTGACACTATCGAAGAGGAGCTGACACTGAAGGGAGTAAAATTCCGCTTCATTGATACGGCAGGTATTCGCGAAACCACCGATGCCATCGAACGGATCGGTGTGGATCGCACCATGGAAAAAATACGGCAAAGTCCGGTCATAATTTACCTGTTCGACGTGAACGAGACTTCTTGCGGTGATCTGCAGGAACAACTGGACGAACTACGAAACCAAGTGAATCCGACTTTCCTCCTGCTTCCCGTAGGCAATAAGATCGATCAGTACGAAACGGAAGAATTAGAAGCGGAATACAGATCTGTCTCCAATGTCCTCTTGATTTCAGCCAAGTCAGGCACCAACCTCGATATGCTGCGAAACACCCTGCTGTCCCGCTTCCGTTCAGGGGAATTGGACAGCGGTGATACGGTCGTCGCCAACGCGAGGCACGTCGCCGAATTGAAAAAGACCGACGAAGCGCTTGTGAAGGTATTGGAAGGCCTGGAAAAGGGAGTATCCAACGACTTCGTAGCCGGCGACCTTCGCTTTGCACTACATCATCTGGGACTTATCACAGGTGAAATATCGAACGAGGATCTGCTGGAAAACATCTTCTCCAAGTTCTGTATCGGCAAATGATTTTATTCCCTGCGACTTTTCAGTACGCCAGAAGTCTTCAATACAGGTGCACCTTTTTATCGACATACACACTCACCGACACGATGCAACGACGGGCGTCTTAGCTATTCAAAACTGCATTTCGGGCTTTGAGAAGCTGCCTGATACAGGTTGGTATTCTGTCGGACTTCACCCGTGGCACCTGAATGCAGATACGGCATTTGCCGATTTTAATAAAATGACGGAGGTGACGGAACGCAAAAACGTACTGGCCATCGGCGAATGCGGGCTTGACAAGGCATCCTCTACCGAATGGGAATTGCAGGAATACTGGTTTCAACGACAGATGGAACTCGCCGAAAGCAAGAATAAACCGCTGATCATCCACTGCGTCCGAGCCTTCGGGGAGGTGCTTGCTTCCCTAAAAAAAGCAAACTGCCGCGTCCCCGTGGTCTTTCACGGATTTAACAAAGGACCGGAAATCGCCGGTCAGATCCTGAATCAAGGTCACTATCTCTCTTACGGCAAGAATCTTCTTGGCAGTGAAAAGACCCAGGATGCCTTCCTGCAGACTCCTTTCGATCGTATTTTTCTTGAAACAGATGATTCAGGGATGTCGATCGAATCCATTTATGCTGCCGCCGCAACGCTGAAGCAGGTGGAATTGAAGTTACTTTGCAAAACCATCCAAAGGAATGCCGAACTTGCTTTCGGGCCTCAATTTTTAACAGGATCATGAACGACCTTTCCTGGCTTTCACGGACCAGCCTGCTTATCGGCGAAGAAAAACTACGAGAACTTACTAAACGTCATGTCATGGTGGTAGGCATGGGCGGAGTCGGTTCGTTCGCCGCTGAATTCATCGCAAGATCTGGAATCGGAGAAATGACCATCATCGACGGCGATGTCGTCGATCCGACGAACCGTAACCGTCAGCTACCGGCCTTGTCTACGAACCACGGCCTTCCGAAGGTACAGATCATGGCGGAACGGCTCCTTGAAATTAATCCGGAACTGAAACTCAATGTGGTTCAGGAATTCGTCAACCCTGAGACGGTGAAAGGACAGTTGTCTCGCCGTCCCGACTTCATGATCGATGCCATTGACAGTATCACACCTAAGATCACCTTCATTCGAATGGCCTATGAAAGCGGGATACCGCTGGTCAGCAGCATGGGTGCCGGTGCGAAACTCGATCCTACACAATTACGGGTAGTGGACATCTCCAAAACATACAATTGTCCTTTCGCACAGCAGATCCGTAAGAACCTGCGAGACCACGGGATCACAAAGGGTGTAGAAGTTGTATTCAGTCCGGAGGAACCCGACCGTGAAAGCCTGATGCTGACAGACGGAAAGAATTTCAAGAAATCGGCATACGGTACCATCTCCTACCTTCCGGCTACCTTCGGAGCAGTTGCTGCCTCCGTTGCCATCCGGCGACTGATCGGAAGGATGGATCAATAGGCTCAGTGCAACTGCCCGGTTTCCGGAAATGAACTTCTTTTATTCGGCAGAAATACTGACATGGAACGTGATGGTCCCTTTCTGCGAGGCTTTGTAATTCGTGTGCCAGTAATTGTTCAACAGATATAAAAAGAGATTCGCTGTATTCCCTCCGGATTGTCTCCAGACCTTTGAACCACCGGATCTGGACTCATCGATGATCTCCCCCACTTCGAATAAATTGAATTCAGGTGAACGGATCACCAAACGCACAGCACCGTCGTCCAACTCAACCCTTTCTTCGGCGCAGATGAAGTCGTTGTTAGAACCGGGCAGCTGGCCCTTACCGTATTCGAGCAAATCGTTATTCGAGCCGAAGCGAAGCCGGGGTCGGATCAGACTGAACGGCAGTGCCAGATGAAGTGATTCCTTCTCACGGACTTCAATCTTTTCAAATGAAATCCTGCAATCCAATACACCGACTGATTTATTCAAAGTATAGGTCGCAGTTACGCGGCCGGCATTTTTCATGGAATAAGAGACCGTCACTACTTTCCGGTGCTTGTCATTCCGCCAACCTAAAACTTTCAAATCTTCCGGCCGATGAAAGACGGTAGGATCCAGTCCATAAGCATACACCAATTCGAAGAACCGATAAGTCGCTGTCGTATCAACGAGGTTTCTGCCGTCAACATATATACTCGACAGACCGCCATGTCTGAGATCCAAGTCGAAGTCAAGGACGGGGTGTTTGACCGGGATGAATGCTGTTGTCTGATGTTTGAATCCAAGCTCCTTACAAAGCTGCTCGTATCGTACAAGACCCGAGTCCAGGAATGCCTTCTTATAGTCCCATTGTCGGGTAGTGAACGGAAGATCGGGATCGGAAACGCTACACCAGCTACCCCAGGTATGTTCATGGAACATGATGATACATCTATGTAGCTGATAGAATTGTTCATCGTACTTAGCCCGCTTTCCAACAGATTGCGCGAAGGATTCCAGTTCGACGGTTTTCGCGGCAAGTTCCCTGTTACGGATTTCCTCGGCGGCCGTCGAATAAGCACCGTCCTCCCAATACGGACTTAACTCACCGGTTACCACCGGAAGTCGATCGCCATATCTGCGTTCGAATCCGGCGAAGAGACTGTCAAGATCCGAAATGACCAGTCGCGGCGACCTATACCGGCTGTTCCAGTCATCCACGAACGCACAGAGCATGGTGTCAACCGGACCATTGTCTGCCTTCTTTGTATACCGTAACTGTACGATATCGTACGGATATTCTTTCTCATACAACTGATTGCAGTAGCGGCTCAGGCGGTCTTCCCAGCTTCGCTTCATGTCTGAAGCCGTAATGTTGTGGAAATAAGAATAACCTTTACCTGTCGTCCACACAAGTAATTTACGCGCCGAATTGCTGTCGGGCTTCCAGTAGAACGCGATATCGCCTTGCTCACGGATGACACCTCCCACCCTGTCTCCGTGATCAGGAAGATTTTCGACG
>JBJOMA010000197.1:0-3503 GCA_046052625.1 Bacteroidota bacterium | reverse complement strand
TACGAAGTACTCCACGACGGATTACGCGGAAATATTACGCAATCCTTCCTATGCCCAACAGTTAGGCGCCAAGAAATCGGAGCTGGAAGTGTTTTACGAGGAGACCTACCGTAAATACCTGAACGGAGAATATCCGTCCGTCATTCAGCGAAGGAACCAGGCTCTTTCCCAGTTCCCGGACAACACTTATATGCCGCAGTTCGACCTGCTCCGTGCGCTGTGTATCGGTCGTACGCAACCGGTGGCGCAGTTCGAGGCATCCTTGCAGGAAGTCGTCCGTATGTACCCGGAGAACCCGGTGAAGGAGCAGGCGCAGAACATTCTGGATTACATCAAGTCTAATCAGGGCAAGATGCCTGAGGCGCCTCCCGCGCCCGAAACAGGTAAGGATACGCTCAACCGACGAGCATTCACCTATCTGCCTGACACGGTTCATTTCGTAGCGATCATCTTCCAGAATATCGGCGGGTTGCTGAACGGAGACCGGGTCAAGACGAAACTTTCGAATTTCAACAGTACAAATTATTCAACCAAAGGGTTGACCGTTCAGGACTACATGCTGGACCACCGGTTCAAGATCATCGTCATCGGTAATTTCGGTAACAAGGCGGAGGCCATGGGATATCACACACATCTGTTGGACAACGATGATGTTTACGGTGATGTGAGCACGGACCATTACAAACAATTCGCCATATCGGCGAACAACCTGCCCGAAATGCTTCGACAGAAAAAGTCGGACGACTACGAGGACTTTTTTCGTACGTTTTATAAGTGATTTTCTAGTTAGTTGCGGGTAGCCCCCTTCGACAGGCTCAGGGCAAGAGTTGCGAGTTACGGGCTTGTCCGCCGGATTCCGACGCATGTCGGAAGGAGGCGGATTGCGAGTTGCGACTGCTGATTACCGCTCGCTCTCTTTCCTCATGTCAGGGTAAATGTTATATTTGTAATCCCACAAAAAGCCTGTTAATTCTCGTTTTTCCCATTCAGTTACACGAAAAACATGTTCAAGTCCAACAAACAGCACTCGGCGGACGGCAAGCCCGGCGAATCCGTCGCTTCCGCCTCCATCAACCTGATCGGTTCGGGGACGGTCATTGAAGGTGATATCCGTTCTAACGGTGATATCCGCATCGACGGTACTGTCATCGGGAATGTAGTGACCAAATCAAAGGTGGTCGTAGGTTCGACCGGCATCATCGAAGGGGACGTCAACTGCCAGAACACCGATGTTTCCGGCACTGTAAAGGGCAAGCTCACGGTTTCCGAACTGACATTTCTCAAATCGTCCGCTAACATCGCCGGCGACATTCTCACCGGAAAACTGATCGTGGAAGTCGGAGCATCTTTCTCCGGCTCCTGTAACATGGGTGCGGTGATCAAAGACATCAACCACGTTGACAACAAAGGATTCACCCAGGAGCGGTCGGCCCTCTGAGACTTCCTGGATGAAGTATGCCTCGATGGGCACGCAGCTCTTCGTGATCATGGCAGCGTTTACATTCGGAGGGTATTACCTGGATAAATACTTATCACTCAAAGTGCCGGTCTTCACAGTGCTTCTCAGCCTGCTCGGGATTGCTGCCGCCTTTTACCTGACGCTCAAGGACCTGCTGAAGATGAAAAAGTAGGTCGGCCTTTCTGCAATCACTGATGCCTGAAGCGTCTTCCCCGCGGAGCCATTCTTACTACCTTTGTTTCCGCCTATGAAACATCCCGTTCTTCGCCACTTTCTGCTGTTGTCCGTCTTCACATTCCTGGTCGCAGCGGTCTTCACCTCGTTTGCCGGTTTCTTTCCTGCCTTTTTCGATGTCACTTACCGGTCAGCCCTCGGAGGTTATTTTTTCTCACTGAGTTTTTTATTTCACCTCGGTTTGGTCAGGTCCACTGCGGGCCGACCGGCGGCATTCATCCGGTTCTACATGGCCGCTACCACTTTCAAACTCTTCATACATCTCGGCATTCTCGTGTTTTTTGCCTTGTTTAATAAGGAGCAGCTAGTTCCCTTTGCGCTGAGTTTTCTGCTGCATTATCTGTTCTTTACCGCTTTCGAAGTTTTTACAGCTTTTCGTCAGTCCAAACGATGAAATTCAACCCGCTGTTTATCAGCAGGTTAAGAATTTTTTTTAAAAAAAGCCGATTTAACGGCTTTTCATTTCATTCCCACTTTAAGCTTTCCGAGTGAATGGCTAATTTTGCACTCATTTTTAAACAGCCGCATACTACCATCGATGTGCCAACTCACTCATTATAAGTCCTTTAAGAGCATTTTCCGGTTTTTCTTGGCTGGAACCATGTTCCTTTTCGCCACCGTGTCAAAGGCTTCCGAATCGCAGGAAGCGAAATTCGATGCGGGGAAGATGATTGTCGAGCACATTTCCGATTCGCACGACTGGCATTTGTGGGGAGAGCACGAGCATGCCGTTTCGGTGCCGCTTCCGATCATCGTGTATACCGAAGGTCGCGGTCTGAGCATGTTCCTTTCCGCCCACTTCCATCATGGAACCCAGGCTTACAGGGGCTACAAATTGGAAGAGAACGGGACCATCGTTGCCGTTAACGAACTCAAACAACTGGCGGTCGAAGAGACGACGGTGAACGAGGAACTCACCGCCGCAACCTATGATTTCTCTATTACCAAGAACGTCGCCTCCCTGCTCTTCAGCATCGCGTTGTTGCTGTGGATCTTCCTTTCAGTCGCCAAAGCCTACCGGCGTCGCGAGGGTATGCCTCCTTCCGGCATGCAGTCGCTGATCGAGCCTCTCATCGTCTTCGTACGTGACGAGATCGCCAAGCCGAGCATCGGTCCGAAGTACATGAAATACATGCCGTACCTCTTGACGGTGTTCTTCTTCATCTGGATCAACAACCTTCTCGGACTCGTTCCGATCATCCCGGGCGGGGCGAACGTCACCGGCAATATCGCCGTCACGATGACGTTGGCGGTGATTACCTTTATCATCACCACGATCAGTGCCAACAGAAACTACTGGCAGCATATTTTCGCCATGCCTGGTGTCCCGGCAGGCGTCCTGGTGCTGTTGACCCCGATCGAGCTGTTGGGTGTATTCCTCCGCCCGTTCGTACTGATGATCCGACTTTTCGCCAACATCACGGCCGGTCACATCATCGCCCTTTCGTTCTTCAGCCTGATCTTCATCTTCGGTGAGATGAGTACGGGCCTCGGATTCGGCGTATCCGTCTTCTCCGTGGCATTCGTCATCTTCATGAGCCTTCTGGAATTGCTGGTCGCTTTCCTGCAGGCGTTCGTCTTCACGCTGTTGTCCGCCATCTACTTCGGATCGGCCGTGGAGGAGCACCACCACGAAGGTCATGAAGGCCATCACACACATTGATTCTAATTTCAGTTAACCCTTAATATCTATCTCTATGTTATCTTCAATTCTCCTGGAAGCAGGCAACCTTGGTCTCGGCTACGGTGTTGCTGCATTGGGTGCAGGCCTCGCCGCTCTCGGCGCTGGCGTAGGCATCGGTCGTATCGG
>JBJOMA010000196.1:0-11922 GCA_046052625.1 Bacteroidota bacterium | reverse complement strand
CTGATTGGGTTTGACATGAAGATACAGCTGCATGAATCACTGACCGTCCACAAAGGTAATCAACTCAGGGAAAAACCGTCGGAAATCCGCTTCCAGCGTGGCATAGTGAAGGTGCAGGTCTTCCGTGGCCTCGTGCATCCGGTTTGGAAAACGTACTCTTTTTGACAACCCGCTGAGGGTCCGCCCGATACCTTCCACGGTGCCGTAGTTGGTCAGCCAGTCGCGCTCCACCATATAAGGCAAAAAGGCTTTGACGGTTTCAGGCAGCCATTCTTCGTAAACCGACAGCAGATCGTATGTCCGGGCGGCGAAATCACGCAAGGGCTGTTCGCTGTAGCGTGTAAAATCCGCAGCAAGAAAATGATCATAATATAAGTCGATGACGACCCCTGCATATTTTGCATGCCGGTCCCGGATAAGCCTCCGGCTTTCCGCGGTGACCGCATGTGTATCGGTGAAGTGATCGATGGCTCTGTGGAGTTCGATACCCTTGCGGATGCCCTCCGGATAAAGGTCTTTCTTCGCCCCTTTAACATGGTCGGCAATGAAGTTGCCCACCATCCTTTCGGGATCGTCGCCGGAGAGAAAAATATGGGCGAGGAAATTCACGTTCGTTACACCACAAATATACGATACCAGCTTGCCACCCAAGGACTGATTCCTTACCTTTAAGGGTATGCTTTACAGGTCGATTTTAACCGGCTTTTTGCTCCTCGCTGCTTTCGCTTCCCACGCCCAGTTCTCCATCGCGTGCAAGGATACGTTGCGGGAGCCTAACGAATTCCAGCCCTGCGGCACGGATTTCAGCCCGGTCTGCGGCTGCGACGATATCACCTACCGCAATGATTGTGCAGCCATTTTTTGGGGCGGCCTGCTCAACTGGACACCCGGCACCACCTGCACCGGTTTTTTCATCGACCTCTATCCCACTTCGGTATCCTATTTTCCTGCCACTTTCAACCTGTTCATGAAGCAGCCGGGACCTGCCACGCTATACATCTTCGACACGTTCGGCCGACTGAAATACCAGCGTAACTACTACGCCACCATCAATAACCAATACTTCAACGAACAGTTGCCCGTCGACGGCTTCGATTTGGGCGTCTACTCACTCATTGTCATCGCCGCCGGTGAAAAGCAGGTTATCAAATTCGTCAAAGCGGTAGACCAGACACGTTGAAATATAACCTTTCTTGTCTGAAGCAATAAAGCCGGAACAACAGTCCCGGCTTTGGTTTTTCATAGTTCGAAAACGGAAGTGGCTGAATCATCAACCGGGCATACCCTCCTCGTGAGCGATGTTCTGGGTGAGTCCGCCGACGACATCAATCATTCCGTAACCTTGGTCGGTGTACAGACCGATACCGCAATCCCATACGAACTTCTGCACTTGCGGATGCGCATGCAGTGTGAAGGGCAACAAATAGCCGAAGATCGGCTGGCTGTCGTTGTTCTTGTAGATGCGGGCGAATTTCTTGTGGGTATTGAGGATCTTATCGATGTATCCGGGATCCGGAACGATTTCGAAGGCGGCAAATTTCTCCATCTGTTCGGCGGTGAAGCCGGCCTTCTCCATCCGGTCCATGATCGCATCATAGAACGCGTCCGAAAACTCCTGAGAACGGGGATCCAATGCATCAGGAATATTTCCTTCTGCGTCCGATTCGAACGGCGGCTGACAAATCATCGGGGAAATACAGACGTACTTCATCTCCTGCTTGAATTCAGGATCCGGAATCACCTCGTAGGCCTTGGGAACCAAGGTCAGCTTGGCGAAACTGACAAGTCTCTTCTCGAACAATCGCTCCACCCACTCTTTAGCGAAATCGTCCTGCGCAGCCGAAACGACCAGCGTGACTTTGGAGGAAAGGAACCGGATCTGGCCGTTCTGGACCTTAGAGGTACCCTTGAGTGAGGAGAAATTGAAGAACGAGGAGGCAGAAGGGATTTCCCGGATAACCTCGTCCATACATGCGGAAATGATCTTTTGGTGATGCAGTGGAACCGTACCCGCCCCGCCATGAACCTTCAGGAATGAAATTTTAAATCGCATAGGATGTTAAAAAAGCAATTGGTTAAGCTAAAAATCAATAACCGGAAAGTACCGGTAGTACTCTTTTTTCGCAGATTGAGGCACAAAGTTACAAAAAATGCGGAAAATGGCGAATTTTATAATGCCCACTGCTCGATATCCCAAAGTCCTTTCCACCATCAACTACTCACCTACCTCTCACCACGCGGACAATCGTCCTCCAAATGATGCTGAAATAGGAGCCGATACCCCTGTTTTCGATATAACGCAGGTTCAATCGGATTTTCTCCGGTAAGACCGTCTCCCGGTAGAACTTTTCAGGATCAGCCTGATCGCCCAACAACTCGTTCTCATTAGCAAATACGATGGAAGCCTCATCCGTGATTCCAGGACGTACGGAGAGAATCCTGCGTTGGTCCTCCGTATAAAGTTCCACATAGCGCCTGACTTCCGGACGCGGCCCGACCAAGCTCATTGAACCGGCGAGTACATTGACCAATTGCGGCAATTCATCCAGCTTGTAACGGCGTAATACAAATCCGAGTCGTGTGAGCCGGGGATCTCTGCCCCCGACTGTCAGCTGTCCGGAACGGTCCGATCCTGTCCGCATTGTACGAAACTTGAAGAGCCGGAAATCCTTCCCTGCTTTTCCTACGCGCGACTGGACATAGAATACCGGCAATCCGTCTGTAAGCATCACGGAAAGAGATATCCCGACAAAAACCGGCAGGAGTAATACGATACCCAGAAAACTGAACAGGATATCCAACAACCGGATCATCAGACGCATCTTGTCACTCCGGCAAGCGGCCGTTGCTTATCCATCCCGCGATGTCTTTGACGACCTGCTCTTCTACATTGCCGGTCTTGAAATATTCGGCCGGACGGCTCTTCCCGGAACCTATTACATAAAAATGATTCAGATCCGGATATGTTTTGAAAGTGGCTTCAGTCATTCCTTTCAATCCGTTTTTCCAGATGGACAGGTCTGCTTCGGTCACCTGATAATCACGACCGCCAAATAACGCCAGAATCGGTTTTCCAACGGATCGAGCAGCTGTAGGAGCGTCGTACCCTTTCAATGAAACCCAATACGCAGGATGCAATCCAAGGATACGTGCCGAGTCCCCGGCATTAGCACGTGTCAGAGCGTTGATCTTCCGCGCTTCGGTCTCCAGAGAATCAATGATATGTTTCTTCTCGGCATCGGACTTGGTGTCGTCAGACGACAGCACGTATTTACCCTGATCGACAAAGGCATCCTGAAGCGGACGGCCGTTAGGGCACAATAAGATCAACCCCTTCACGAAAGGAGTCCGATCCGCCACCTGCGGTAGCAGATAAGCTCCCATGCTATGACCGACAAGATAGATGCGGGTCGTATCGATCCGGGGATCTTTCTTCAACAATTCCGCAGCAGCCACGGCATCAGAAACCGTCTCCTCCTCCGGTGTGAGGATCTTTTTTGTCCGCATCAACAGGGCAGCCTGTGCACGGGTCCGCTTGTCGTATCGCAACACAGCGACACCGTTGGCTGAAAGTCCGACTGCAAAATCCCGGAAAATCTTGGTCGCACCGACGGTCTCGTCCTTATCATTCGGACCGGAACCGTGGACCAGTATCACGGCCGGAACACGTCCCTTGTTTTTAGGAACCGTCAACACGCTTTTCAACCGTACGTCTCCGTTACGGACTTCTCCGGGAACCTCTTCGAAAAGTTCCGGACGGTAATACGGAGGATCGGCGTATTTCTCACGTTCATCCGTCGCGGTGAAAAAGATACCCTTCAGGATTCCGGAGCGTCCGTAAACTGTTTTGACATCCACCTTTCGCGCACCGAACAGACACTGGAAGATGACCACGTCAAAGGTAGGCTGATGATCATACAAGGTATCGGCTACACCGTTGAAAGGGCCACCACGTTTCAATAAGTTGCGCCACGCCGCGCCCAGCCGGGCCGAATCAAGCTTGGCCGCCACTGAAGAATCCAACCGGTCGATGACAAGCTGGAATTTCTCCTGCTTCAGGAATTCCAACACCTCGGCCGAGCGACGTACGTAGGTGGCAGAATCCTGCGCACTACTTCCAATGGTCGCAACCAGGCAAAAAACTAATACGATTAACTTGTTCATATGCTGACGTTGTTCAGTACTTCTTCCACAGAGGTGATCACTGCTTCCAGGACCAGATCGATTTGCGAATCGGACATATCGTAAAATACAGGCAGCGAGACTTCCGCGGCGTAGGAAGCATAGGTCGACGGGTAATCATCGATTGAATAACCCAAGCCCTTGTAAAAACTCATCATCGGAACGGGAATGAAATGAACATTCACCGATACGCCACGCTGGCTGATACGACGGATCACCTCGTCACGACCGGCCTCATCCAATCCGCCGATGCGGAGAGCATAAAGATGGTAGGATGATTCACTGCCGTCGGATTGCCGAAGCACCGGCAAATGCGCCCACGGATGTCGTCCAAGCCTTTCGGAATATCGCTCGCAGATAGCTTTACGACGCGGCAAGGTCTCCGTTTCATACCGACTCAACTCGACCAGACCGATCGAGGCCATGATATCGGTCATGTTCATCTTATAACCGGGCTCGACGATATCATAGCGCCAGTTACCCGGCTGGAGTTTGGCAAGGGCATCCTTGTTCTGACCGTGTAACGATTTGACACAGAGTTGACGGTAAATGGATTCGTTGTCGAAAGGAGCCGGAAGACACAAGGCCACTGCGCCACCTTCAGCCGTCGTCAGGTTCTTGACTGCGTGAAAACTGAAGACGGAAACATCCGCCAGGCTTCCGGTCAGCCGCCCTTTGTAGCGACCGCCTATGCTGTGTGCGGCATCGGAGAGAACAAGGATACGACCCAACTGTTCCTGCACTTCACCCTTGGGGGAGAACAGCTTCCGCAGGGCCGGAGCGTTGACGATGGAAGAAATAGTGTCGTAATCACACGGCCAGCCTCCGAAATCGACGGGCATGATCGCCTTTGTACGTTCGGTCACTGCACGTCGGATCGCATCCGGATCGATGTTGAAATCGTCGCGGATATCCACGAAGACCGGACGCGCGCCGCAATGCATGATGACGTTGGCAGTGGCGGAATAGGTATATGCCGGGAGGATGACTTCATCACCCGGGCCGATGCCGAACCAACGCAACATCAGTTCGAGTCCGGCGGTCGCGGAATTAAGACAAAGGGTGGCGCCGGCTCCGTAATAGGCTGACAATTCTTTCTCGAAGCGCTTGGTTTTCGGTCCGGTCGTGATCCATCCGGAACGGAGCGTATCAGTCACTTCGTCGATGATCTTCTGGTCGATGCGGGGCGGCGAGAAAGGTATCATGTCGATCAGGCGGTAACGGTATGTCGTGTGCGAAGCAAGTGATCGGCGATGATCCGTGAAGCATGACCGTCACCGTAAAGTTGTTGGTCGAAAGAGGGCGGATTATCCGTCATCCATCGGAAATTATTAAGGATCCAGTCCGGATCGGTTCCCACAAGCTTGTTGTAGCCATGGTCCACCAATTCCGTCCATTCCGTTTCGAATCGGACAGTGAGGCAGGGTTTCTCCGAGAAGTAGGCCTCTTTTTGCAGACCGCCAGAATCCGTGATGACCATGGAGCAATGTTTCAGCAGCACGAGCATGTCGAAATACGTTGCCGGCGGAATCATGGTGATACGGGTGGAGAGTCCGAACTCTTCGAGCCGTTTGGCGGTACGCGGGTGTACGGGAAGAACGACCGGGATTTCATCGTTGATCTTGTCGAGCGCGGAAAGGATGGCCGAAAGCTGGTCCTTCTGATCCACGTTGGACTCTCTGTGCAGGGTGCAGAGGACGAATTCCTTTAGTCCGATCCGACGCAATATATCGGAGCGCTCTCCGGCAACAGATTGGAAATGCAGGAAAGCATCGTACATGACATCTCCGGAGTTGATGACCGTACAGGGGAAATGCCCGTACCCCTCCTTCTCAAGATGTTGCACGCTGGAGGCGGATGAACAGAACAGCAGGTCACTGATACGATCCGTGAGTATCCGGTTGATCTCTTCCGGCATACGCAGATTGAACGAACGCATGCCCGCTTCCACGTGCGCCACAGGGATGTTGAGTTTGCGGGCTGCCAGCGCGCCGGCGATGGTTGAATTCGTATCCCCGTACACCAGCACGATGTCCGGACGCTCCAGCAGAAGCACTTTCTCGATCTGCTCAAGCATACGGCCGGTCATGGCTCCGTGTGAAAGCTGATTGATGCCCAGATGGTGGTCCACTTCGGGGAAACCGAGTTCATCCAGTATGTCACCGGAAAGTGCTCGGTCGAAATGCTGGCCGGTATGAAGGATCACCTCCTGAACGCCTTGCCGGGAACGCAGTTCACGACTGACCACGGCGGCTTTGACGAACTGGGGACGCGCCCCGATAAGGTTGATCAGTTTCATAGTCGTTGACTACGCAAAATTAGCAAAATGTCCGCACAGGAAGGAAACGGCCGATGGCTGTACAATACAGGTATACACGCAATTATGAACACCCCGCAGTAGGTCCCGCCATCGGTTACGTGTGATAATTGATTACTTTCAGCGCATGACAGGATTATTCCAACGACTCACGGAAAGGCAACGGATTATCTCTGCAATCGCCTTCAGCCTGCCGCTCTGGCCGCAGCTGACCATCGTACTGACCGGCTGCTGGCTGCTGCTGGAGCTTCCTATGCTTCCAGGGGCCCTGGCGAAGTCTATGCGTCATCCGGGATTACGCTGGAACACCCTCCTGTTCCTGCTACTGGCAGCCGGTCTGCTATGGACCAGGAACATTCCGGCGGGACTGAAAGAACTGAAAGACGAGAGTTATCTTTTCGCATTCGCCCTGCTCTTCGCTATCCGGGTACTTGGGGAAGGCGCTGTAAGGACGATCCGTAAATCACTCGTTGCCGGATCGATGGTGGCGATCACCGTTTGTCTTTCTATTGCAGCAGTGCGCTTCCTGTCAAGCGGCGCACCGGATGAATTCTTCTACACATCGTTCTCGTTTCTCCTCCACCCGACTTATTTCGGGTTACTCCTATTGGCAGCTGCACTCGTCATCATCGATGACCTGCGCCGGATACCATCCGATGAAAGGGCGCGATCCGGATATCTGCAGCTGTCATTCTGTTTGATTGGGATCGGACTGCTTTGTTCGAAGATCATCTATCTCGTCTATCTGGCGGTGATTGTGGCCGGATTCATCATTGGAATGCTGAGGCGTAACCTGGAAATTTTCAAAGACCGGCGCTTGCAATTTATCGGAGCAGGCTCGCTGTTGTTTTTCGTTGCTGTCAACACCTATTTCAACCGGACTGAACAAGTGATAAAAGCCATTTCCGAAAACAAGGCGGAGCGACCTGTTGCGGCTTCCGGAGAAATGGTCGACTCCTCCGGCTATAATTCGACCACCGTCCGCATCGCCCAATGGAAATACGGAATGGAACTGGTGAAACGCCAGCCGTTTTACGGAACAGGGACTGGCGATGAGGTCGACGATTTGCGAATAATATTCCGCGAACACAACGACCCGTATGCGTTAAAGCACTTCGGCCATGCGCACAGCCATTATCTGCATTATCTGGTAATGCTGGGATGGCCCGGCCTCATCCTCGCCGTTCTTGCATTGTTGGTCCCGTTTGTGATTGCATGGCGAACCGGGAACCATGTAGCGACACTCTTTTATTGCATGCTGGTGCCCATCGGACTTACAGACATCCTTTCCCATGCCACCATCGGAGCCTGTTACGGATTTCTAACCTGCTTTTTCTTTACAGACATCCGCAAGTAAAAGCAGAAGTAACCTTCAGTATAAATATCAGCGTCTCTGCTTTCGAAGACCGAGCAGGAATCCTGAGCCATAACCCAGATGAAGCATAGGATAAACCAGCAAGCGCCATGCTTTGGCCTGAAATGTTTCCTTACCCTTTATAGAAAAGTACACGTCCATCAGGGAATATAAACCTAATGGCAGCAGCGAATACCGACCGGCAATTAAGCACATGATCGGCAGGCCCGATAAATAAAGGACAAATCCGGTAGGGACTAAATGCCGCAAGCGCATACCCGACCTTACCTTGCGTAAAACCAATGGCTTGAACAGTCCGTATTGGAAGTATTGACTTAACAGTTTTCGAGGCTCATTACGCGGATAATAGACGGAACGGATGGAAGGATCCAGATAGATCCTGAATCCCTTACTCGATGCCCGGTAATGGAATTCATCATCCTGATTACGGAGCATCTGCTCGTCAAAATATCCGGTCGTCTTGAAGATTTCCGCTTTCCATGCACCCAGATAGACGCTGTCGACGAACCCTTCTGCATTTTCATCGTGAAATGAACTGTCGCCAACGCCGAAACGTGTCGATGTACAATAGGCTACCGCTTTTTGAAAAGCGCTTCTGCCAACTGCACGCATCGGTCCTCCGACGATATCAGCGCCGGACTTTTCGAACGCAGCCAGAATACGGGTGAAGTAATCCGGTGCGTATTCTGTATGCGCATCCAGACGGACGATGACGGAACCCCGACATTGAGGGATGGCCAGGTTCAGCGCAAAGGGAACGTATTTCCGTGGATTGTCCAGTAGACGGATCTCCGGGTGCTTTTCAGCCCATTGCAATACGATCTCCCGCGTACGGTCATTTGATCCGCCATCCACGATGATCAACTCCTTCTCGCGCGGCAAGGCGGCTACGAAAAAGGACAAGACATTTTCAATGTAGTCCTCTTCATTGTAAACGGGACAGACAACCGATATCATGAATTAGCCACCACCTCCTGATAGATTTCAATAAATCGTCGGGTCGTTTGATTCCGGTCGACCTGTTTCCCGATCACCTCGCGATTGAGGGTTGCACAACGCTCACGATCCATGGCTGCCGCTTCCTCCAACGGATTGATTCCGGGCTTTCGTATGACACCGTTCACTCCGTCCCGGATCCACTCGGAAGTCACCGGCAAGTCAGACACAACGGGAACGCATCCTGCCGACATGGCCTCCAGCAGACTGACGGAAGTTCCGTCGCTGGAAGGAATGGAGACATAGATTGATGCGCATGAATAATATTTTTCATTCTGTTCCTTATCCAGCCAACCTGTGAAATCAGTGAAGGCACTTATTCCTAATTCACCGGCCAACTGATGAAGCGTAACTGTATCGGGGCCGCTGCCGCCGACGACCAATCGCCAGTCGGGATGCGTTGCATGAAAAGCGGCAAAATCGCGAAGGATGATGTCTATGTTATATAACGGACGATGCAGCCGGTTCGAATAGACGATTTTCTGTTTGCTGACCGGCTCGATCGGATCAATGCCATATTGTAGATGAATATACTTGTCATCAGAGGATTCCAACTGCTGCATCGCCGTTATCATGACCTGCGCATCCGCGGTTACCTTGCGGCTTCTCCTCAAGACATCAACGACCAAGTGGCGATATATCGCATTACGTTGAGGCACCAGGAGGACATCACTTCCCCACGCCGTGGTGACAACAGGGATACGGAGACGGGTCGCTGCACGACAGACGAAGTAGGCTAACCGGTTCACCTGGTGCAGGTGAACGAGGTCCGGTCGATGATTTTTCAGCAGCCTGAAGACCCTGCTATAACCATTGATCCAGCGAAACGGATTGGCGCCCCGGAAGGAAATCACATGCGAATCATGTGCTTCAGGAACAGCCAACGGAGTCTCGGTCACCACCGTGATATGAGAGACCTGCGTAGATATCGCCCTGCAGTAATTCTGCACGTGAACGTTCGATTCGCCAGCAATAAACAGCTTCATCTTCCGGTAAGCTCTGTGATCAGTTCATTGAGTTTTCCTACTTCGACCCGTCGGTGCAGTAGGCGGATGCGTTCCGCATCGATGGGCAGACAAGTCTGCGTTTTCCAAAGCGCATATGCGCTTTCAACGGCCCTTACAATGGCTTCTTCATCATCGAAATCAGCGACGAATCCTGCATTCAAGTCCCGTATCAGACCGGCAGCCACATCGTTCGAATCCACGACTGCGATGATAGGTTTGCCGACGGAAAGGTAGTCGAAAAGCTTTCCACTGTATACGCCTTTCCTCTCGGATTTGGGAATTACAAGCAGATTGGCATCTGCACATGACATCACTTTGATTGCCTCGTAATAATCAAGTTTCGGTAAAAAACGACAGTGCGGACGCAGCGGTACAGGGATTTCGAAATTCCTGCTGCTTCCGACGAATTGCAATTCATAGGGAACAGGATTCTTTTCAAGAAAACGAAGGAACGCCTTGAAAAAAGTCGAAGGCTTATTGATGCCATAAAAGGTACCCGTGTAGCAGATCCGGAACACATGGTTGAATCCGGAGCCGAAACCAAGATCATGATCGAAACCGTTTCGAACCTCTTCGAAAAAGCGGACCTTCGGCAACAAACGCCGGAAGTCATCCAGGATCGGTCGACTGACACTGGTGACAGCAGTCGCATGATCATTGACCGAATTCTCCACGCCAGCCAATTGATCCCGTTCTGAACGGCTCAAATGAGGATTCAATGACATTTCATCGCGCATATCCGCGATCCAAATGACTTCCGGATGAGCCTTTACAAAAGATGCAGCAGCCACATGGACGTGGGCAGGGGCATATGAACTGATAATCAGATCGACCGGTTGTCCTTTGTGTATTTTTTCCAATGTGTCCAGTCCGGCCTTCACCCAAGTACGGTAAACAACACTACCCATACGGTTGAGCGAAACATTCCACAACACTTTAAACAAGTGAACCAATCTTGATTCACCGGCCTTGAATACGGCCTTCCGAAAAATCGAGGTCGCCCGAAACCGAACAATCGAATACAAGCGGCCTGACTCGGCTGCAACAGGACGTTCTGCCTCATCAGTCACCACCATCACGTTGAACCGTTCGTGATCCAGATAGCGGGCGAATCCCAGCATGCGGTTGACCGCCACCCCTTTCTTGGGAGGAAACCAGGCAGTAAGGAGGACGATATTTTTCTTTCGGGAATCCACGAAAAAGCGAGTCTAAAAATAGACAATTATCCGCTGCTCGTGAACGTGACAGGTTGTGCAATTTCAGCATGTATACTGCCGCAACTGACACTAAAGTTGAGTAACTTTGACAAAGTCAGTCTCACCCCTTGTATTCTCAGTCATCCGGTTATTACAGGAACTTCATCACCATGCTGTCGGGCAATACCGTCAGTCAGTTCATTCCGTTCCTGCTTGCGCCCATTCTGGCACGCCTATTCTCTCCGGTCGAATTCGCCGTACTTGCCAACTTCATGGCATTGACCGGCGTCATAGGAATCATAGCTACAGGTCGTCTGGAACTTGCCATCCCGTTACCCGAGCGGCACGAACGAGCACAGGATCTTGCATATACCGGAACCGTCATCACGCTTGTACTCGGTCTTGCAAGTTGCGTGTTCGCCTTTTTCCCCGACCAGATCGGGAACTGGTATCAGGACGAATTGCTTGCCGACTATCTATGGCTGGTACCTCCTGCCGTCATCAGCATCGGACTGCTCGGACTGATCAACAACTGGAACCTGCGTCACCACAAATTCCGCATTCTTTCTGCCGGCAAGATCACCCAGTCAATTGTCAATAATCTCGGAGCGGCCCTGCTTGGATACATCGGTTGGGGTGTCGAAGGACTTATTATGGCCTGGCTGGTCTCACAGTTCGCGAATATCCTTATTCTCTCCGTCGGCGTGAAGCGTCGTATCATTCGGCGCGATTTCGGCATTGACACGCTCACTTCGACCATTTCCGTATTCAGGGATTTCACGTTGATCAATTCATTGCACGCTTTCACGGATGTATTCGTTTCCCAGTTCCTGCTTTATTGGATTATCT
>JBJOMA010000195.1:0-16261 GCA_046052625.1 Bacteroidota bacterium | reverse complement strand
CGAATTGCTTCATGAGATAAGCCGAGACGCAATTGACGGATTCGGCAAGTCCCTCTTTCAAGGTCAGCATGCCGCCGTATTTGTTGTCTGAATTTTCCGGAGACCATGTATCTCCTGTCGGAAGATCGAAGTACACACGCACATTCGGCACCTTGTAGCATGGAGAGTAGCCTTCCTGCATGGCCAGCGTGTAAAGGAACGGCTTGAAGGTCGAACCGACCTGGCGGCGACCTTCCTTCACGTGATCGTATTTGAAAAAACGGTAATCGTTACCGCCGACCCATGCCTTGATAAAGCCGCTCTTGGGATCCATCGCCATGAATCCGGTCTGTAGGACTTTCTTGTGATACTTCACACTGTCGAGCGGACTCATGAGCGTGTCGATGCCGCCGTTCCAGCTGAAGATCCGCATCTTGACTTTTTTCTTGAAAGCCTTGTCAATCTCCTGCGCGGTTGCGCCCGCCGCTTTCATGTTGATGTACCGGTCGGAGCGCTTGATGCCTTCATCGATGACCTCCGGATGTTCTTCCCAAGGCACCTTCCCTTTCCAGTGGTCGAAGAACTTCCGCTGCAACTCGGTCATGTGTTCTTTCATGGCCTCTTCGGCATATCGTTGCATCCTGGAATCGATGGTAGTATAGATGCGAAGTCCGTCGGTATACAGATTATAAGGCTTACCGGTGGAGTTGTTGGTGTGCTCCTTGCACCAGGCCAGCATTTCTTTCCGGAGCACTTCGCGGAAATACGTTCCCAGTCCGTAATTATGGTCTTCCTGCTGGAAATTCAGTTTGATCGGCAAGACTTTCAGGGAATCGAACTGCTCGTCCGTTATGTAATCGTATTTCTTCAGCTGGCTCAGTACGACATTCCGGCGGTTGATGGAATTCTGCGGATTGCGGATCGGGTTGTACCGTGTCGGAGCCTGCAACATACCGACCAGTACGGCGGCTTCTTGCAAATCCAGGTCGGCAGGCAGTTTATTGAAGTAGGTCCTTGCCGCGGATTTTATCCCGAATGCATTGCTGCTGAACTCGACGGTGTTCAGGTACATGGCCAGGATCTCTTCCTTCGTATACCGCCGCTCCAGCTCAACGGCGATGATCCATTCCTGTATTTTCTGAATGACACGCTCCACCTTGGAATCAGGTCGCTCGTGGAATAGGTTCTTGGCCAGCTGCTGGGTGATCGTACTTCCGCCGCCTGCTGTTCCCGCACTGAACACCGCCCGGAGCAGTCCGCGGAGGTCTACACCGCTGTGGCTTTCGAAGCGGATGTCTTCGGTAGCCTTCAGCGCTTTCACGACGTTCTGTGAAAGTTCGTAATAATGGATATTCGTCCGGTTCTGTATGAAGTATTTTCCGATGACGACCTGATCGCCGGAGATGATTTCCGATGCCAGTGCACTTTTCGGATTCTCTAACTCGCTGAAGGACGGCAACTCTTCTCCGATCCATCCTTTGGCTGCAAAAAGAAGTACGAGCCCGACCAAAAGGAAAGGAGAAAGGAAAAGCAGCCAGAAAATGCGGAGGAACTTGCGGTGATTTCCCGAGGAGTGGGAAGCGGCCATATCGGAGCAGATAACGGAATAAAAGTAGGAAAAATTGAACGACCGGAATCCGCTTGTTTTCCGAAGCTGGTAACCGCCGGATGTTAAAAGGTCCGGTCATTGCCTGGGGGCAATTCGACCGGACCCCTATGAGGAATCAGCGGTTATTCGATGACCACTTTCCCGGTGTGAAGGATACTCCCCTGTGAATCCGTGAACCGGTAGAGGTAGATGCCGGCATTGAGTCCATTCCGTTCCAGCAGTACGGGGTCGCCGACCACCTGCATGCTGCGTACGACTCTTCCAGACAGGTCGAAGAGGGCGAATTGTAAAGCCCCTTTACCCGGAGCTGCGAAGAGGAAACGGGTAGATTCGCGGAAGGGGTTGGGGGCGACCGTCATTTCCGGAAACGCGGTTTCCGTCCGAACCCAGAGAGGTATCTGTGTCACCATTGTGTTGAAGGTCGTGTTAGTGACGACAGCCGGATTAAGATCGAAGACGATGTAGGCGGTATTTTCAATTCGCGTGAAGTCAGGCGTATTCGCCTTTGCACGTATGCGATAAGTGACAAACCCGTTACTGCCAGGTTCATCGATATTGCTGTCCGGGAGGTAGATGTTCTGGAAGAAGAACGTGGCCTGGCCCTCGTTATCCAGTGTCGTACTGACGTTATGACTACTGTTAATGATCCGGAAGCTGTTCAGGTCAAGGGCGGTGTCTAGACGATCGTAGATCCGTACATCATAGGCGGTATCGTTTCCGGTATTCTGGAAGCGGATCTTGTATTCCAGCTCATCACCGATCTGCGTGTAGTGGTCGATGCCGGTTCCTTCCGGGGTACAGGCCTTGTCATTCGGGTCGAAGCTGCACAAGACGGTTTCGGTGGCAGACTGTGAACTTGTCTGCTGCACGGTATTGTTTGCATCCAGGGCATCGAACCTGGCGCTGTTATGCAGCACGTTCTGCGGTCCCGGCATGAGCAGATAGGTGGATAAGCTCACCGGCTGGAAGGGCTGGATGTTCTGTAAATCCCACCAGATCGTATCACCGCTGGCCGTAGAGCCGCTGGCAAGCACGCTCGATCCGTTATAGACGGTCAGCGGATCCCGCATCAGGTACAGCCGGCCATTCATCGGAACATTTCCTGTATTGGTGATGATGTATTCGTAGCGGTTGTTGGTGTTGCATCGTGCACGTGTGCCTGAAAAATAGAGCGTATGTGAATACGGAGGAAGGTTGGAAACAAGTCCGAAGTCTTTACCCGCAACAGGTGATGAACTGAAGTAGGTGTACGAGGCGGAATCGGAGGAAAGGGTCCACAGGTTGAGGAATGCTGTTGAATCCCAGGAAATCGTATGACTGCCTGCCAAAGCACCGATGGAGTAGGCGCCGTTAAAACCGGAATAGGCATATACACTGTCCGGCATCAGCTTAGTACGTTGACCGCGGAGCGGCGAATCTCCTGCGTCATATACACCGTTCTGGTTCGAATCGTAATAGGTGGTTCCTGAAACCGTAGCAGTCGGCAGTACGATGGTCGCTGCACCCGGCAGTATATGGACTCCGTAATTCGGCCCACTCGTGAACTGTACAAACAGGTCGAATACGCCTGACCTGCCCGACTGGATGTTGATCCTGGCGCTTGCAGTACTGCTGTCCACGACGGTGATGGAGCTGTTATAGGCGGTACAATACTGTCCGATGCGTTGAAGGGAGATGGAGTAGACGTTGTTCGTTCCGGGGGAGAACAGGGTGTCACCGACCACGGTCAATAGATTTATCCTGCCGGAAACAAGCAGGTTGGGTGAACAGAATTGGAGTTTCCGAAAGACTCCAAAATCATTGCCGGTGACGTTGCCGTTGTTCACCGTCACCTGGAACGTGCTGGTTGATGATGACAGGAACCTTCGGTCATTGTAGTTAAAGTTCCAGGTAACGGAGTAATTGCCGTTCGATACAGGAATGGAGTAATTCCCGCTTGCATCCAACGGATACGATATGCCTCCCGGTTGAAGCAGTATGGTTCCGTTGTTAACGCCGTTTTCGCCGGCGTCCCGCTGGCCGTTCTTGTTCTGGTCGTCATAGACGGTGCCCTGTATGTATCCGTCCGGAGGCAACACGGTAAAAGCACCTTGCAGCGAATCATAGGAAGAGCAGGGATATCCCTGGAACTGCAGAAGCGGATCGAGGTAACCGACCACCAACGTATAGGTTCCCAGGGCCGCATTGAATGGAATGGAAAAGTCAGTCAGGTCGACCGTGGTCGGATTCGATACGCTCACGTTTGAAAACAATGCATTAGGATTCGAATTGAAATCCGCCAAGTAGATCACGTTACTGCCCTGCTGGAGGCGGATTTCATAGACGTTGCCGTTCGGAGAAGCGGCTTGCACGAAGGTGCCGTTGGAGGTGATGGTCGTATTCAGGTGTTGCGCACCGACTACCGCGCTGTTGTTGGTCATGCCGGTAACAGCGGCGAAGACATTGGATGTTTGCAGACAGAAGAGCAGGATTAGATAGCGCATGATAACAGGTTTTATCCTGCAACAAGTTATAAAGAATAAGCACGTACCGGCCCCTCTTTATCGGAGAATCGGCGAACCGCGTTGGTGCGTAGGCGAATGCTTCCCGAAATAAAAAAAGCCGCGATATTCGCGGCTTTCAGTAATCGGGCAGGCAGGATCACTCTCCCTGGAATGTCTTTCCGGACTCAATGACTGTCACGGAAGACATCTTCAGCGGATAAACATTGACGGTCTCGTCTTCAGAAAGTATTTCCGGAGTCAATGAGGCCTTCAGTCCGTTGGAGTAGGCGATGGGTGCCGACAGGTTCTGTTCGAAGGTCGCTCTGAGCGGCTCGACTTCCGATTCGTCCGTCACGACGACCCATTCGATGTTGCCGCCACCAAGGTATTTCTTCATTGCAGCATTGACCTGTTCGCGTGTGACGGCCGCCAGCAATCGGTCGAGGTCGGAAATCCAGTCTGTGCGGTTGTAAAAACGCGCATCAATCGCGTATCCTAGTTTTTTCCCCATCCCTTCCACATACAACTTCGAATAGCTTCGGAGGAAATCACGGGTCTTCTGGAAATCGTCTTCCGTCATTCCGTTTCCAACCAGCTGGTTCAGTTCGCGTAACGCCATGCGCATCGCAAAGGGCGCATGACCGACACGCAGGTCTTTTAACTCCTCGTATTGTCCTTTCAGCCCTTTAGCGGTCTGTACCGGTCGCAGCCAGATGCTGAAGTAATTCATGCTGCGAGGAGTTCCGGGAGGAGGCAGCATATTGCCGCCTCCGTTTTCGTACCACTCCACGTAAGTGTAATCACCGTAGTTCATGGAACGCGCTTCACGGATCTTCTGGTACAGCCGCGAATAGGATTTGCGGTGTTCGCCGAGCCAGGAATTGGCAACCATCAGCGCGACGAACTCGTCGTTGGAGCGGGTGAGATTCATCGGGAATCCGGCAGATACCGCGGAGCCGAGCGCTCCCTGCTTGGAGATGATGGTCAGGTTCATGCCGGTGCGGACCGCAGGCTGCGTAAGTGCAGGCAAGACCGGTTTCACACCGGACAACGCATTGAGGTCGTTCTTGAGGCGGTCCGGAAAATCCTTCGGATAATCACCTGCAATACCGATCAGCACGTTATTGCGCGTGAATTGGTTCCGGTAGTGGTTGCGGATGTCGTCGACCGTAATGGCGGCAATTCCTTTTGAGGTGCCTTGCTTCAGGTTCTGATAAGGGGTTCCTTTGAACAATACGTATTCGAGGTATTTCTTTCCGTATTCTTCGTCAGAGGACTGACGGATCACTTCGTCGACGAAATTTTTCTGGTTCGAACGGATCCGTTCAACGTCCGATGAATCGAATGCCGGGTTTAGGATGACATCCTTGACAAGTTCATAGAAAGGCTCGAGGTACAAAGAAGGCACTTCAAAAGAAAGTATGCTCACCTCTTTGTCGACGAAGCTGCCCATCCTGGCGGCCCAGGGATACATGGTTTTCTGAAGGTCGGTCGCAGTGTGGTTCTTGGTGCTTCCGTCGGTGAGAAGGTTCGCCGTAAGCATCGTCAGACCCTCTTTGCCCTTGGGGTCGGTAATGGAGCCGTTACGGAACATCAGGCGTATGACCACCTTTCCGGAGTTGGGCATCGGCATCTGGACCGTTTCCGTTGCGAAGGAAGTCCGGACCAGTATCGTCAGCAGGAGTAGAAGGAAGATTCTTTTCATGGTGCGGATCATTTAAGGTTCTCTGATTCGTTCGGTGAAATGGTGCCGATCGTCAGACGGTCAGGCGTGAAGTATTTCGCAGCTACTCGCTGAAGGTCAGCGACCGTAACCTTGTCGTAATTGGCATAATAGCGGTTCAGTGATTCGGGATCGCCGCTCAGCCAGGTGAAGAAACTCAGGTTTTCGGCGATAGCTGTAGGATTGTCGATGCGCATGCGGAAGGAGTTCTTGATGTTCATGCGTGCGGACTCCATGTCCTTGGTATCCAGTTTGCCACCCGCGGCCTCTTGCAGTGCGGCAGTGATCCGATCTTTGACGGATTGCATGTCTGCTACATTCACCAGCGATGCCTCCACGCTGACCAGGAAAGGGTCGCGGGTATTATATGCTCCGCCCTCGATGGAGCGAAGTTTCTGCTCATTGATAACCAGTTGCTCATACATCTTAGAGTTTTCTGAGAACAGCATCGAGCAAAGGATGTCGATGGCGTTGAAATCGATATCGGTATCATCATAGGCCGGCCCCTTGTAGTTGAGACTGAGGTACGGAGGGAAGCCGCCCTTCTTTAAGTGCGTACTTCTGGTTCCTTGCTGCGCCGGTTCGGCGGGGATGGTGCTGGTAAAACTGCCGCGCTCCCATTTACCGAAATATTTTTCGGACAAGCCTTCCACCTTTTCACGTGTCACATCGCCAACCACGATGATCGTGCAGTATTCCGGACGGTAGAACCGCTTGAAGAAATCAATGGAGTAGTCGTACTGGTTCGGCATGTCCACGATGTCGTTGAAGAACCCCATCGTCGTATGCTTGTAGGTATGCTGATCGAACGCCTTGTCCTGCACGAGCTCGTTTAGCTTCGTATAAGGATTAGCGGAATTCTTGGTGTATTCCCCTTTCACGGCGCCTGCTTCGGTCTTGAATCCCTGTAACGAGTACTTGAGGTTCTGGAAACGGTCGGCTTCCAGCTCGAACATCGTCTCCAGTTTTGCCGAGCTGCCGGTCATGTGATACACCGTCCGGTCCAGACTGGTGTTCGCATTCGCAGAAGCGCCGGTCGACTTAAGCACTTCGCTGTATTTTTCCTTCGGGTATTTGTCTGTCCCGCGGAACATCATGTGCTCGAAGAAGTGAGCAAAACCGGTATGTCCCGGTTCGATCTCGTTCCTGGATCCTACACGTACGACGATATAGAAAGCGGCGATACCGGGCGAAGCGTAGGGTACGGTGACTACGTTCAGTCCGTTGTCAAGTTTCTTCTGATAAATCGTGGCCGGAAGGATGTTCGCCGCATCGGGCGGAGCAGCCGGCGACTGCCCTTGCAGCAGGAGGATTCCTGCCAGCAAAAGGAGGATTTTTCTCATTGGAGGATAAAGGATTTCGTTGCCTGCTAAGGTACTAACTGCAGACGATTTAAGGCGGCAATCAGCGCCTTTTCTTAGGGCCACCGGATGACCGCTTAGGGCCGCCATGTTTGGATCTTGACCGGTTCCGATTGTCGGGATTACGCCGTGAAGGAGCAGGCGCGTCTACTTTGGTGTTGCGATGATTTTTCTTTTGGCGACCGTCAGTCACAGTCTTATTCTTCCCGCTTTCGGATGACGAATCTGCCGTCATCCGGTAAATACCGTCCATTTCTTCAGCAGTCAATTCTCGCCATTCACCTAAAGGAAGTCCCTTGATGGTGATGTGCATGATCCGGACGCGTTCCAGTTTGGTCACGTTGTAGCCGAAGTGTTCACACATCCTGCGGATCTGACGGTTCAACCCTTGCACCAGGATGATGCGGAAGACGTTGGGGGCCTCCCGGGAGATTTTGCATTTTTTGGTAGTGACGCCCAACATTGGAACACCTGCCGACATGCCGTAAAGGTCCTGATCGGACACGGCCTTGTCGGTCGTTACCACGTATTCCTTTTCGTGCCGATTGCCGGCACGCAGGATCTTGTTGACGAGATCGCCGTTGTTGGTCAGGAAAATCAATCCTTGCGAATCCTTGTCCAGACGACCGATCGGGAAGATACGGACGCTGTGATTGACGAAGGATACGATGTTGTCGCGTACGCCGTCCTCGGTGGTGGAGGTTACGCCTACCGGCTTATTGAGTGCGATGAAAACAAGGTCCTCCGCCTGACGGGGTTCAAGGTCGTAGCCGTTGACACGTACCCGGTCTCCGACTTTCACCTGATCGCCGATACCGGCTCTGCGTCCGTTGATGTAGACGTTGCCTTGCTCGATATAGCGGTCAGCTTCTCTGCGCGAACACAATCCGCTTTCGCTGATGAACTTGTTGAGGCGGATGGAGTTGTCCGACATGTTAAGCCGGGATACGGCGCTATTGAAAGAGGATGGGACCTACTAGAGTTTCTGACAAAAAGCTCGGGAGATAAAAGAATATCCGCTGGCAGTGATTCGCTTATAATAACTTATTGTCATTCTTCTTCCTTTGCTGGTACATGATAATGTTGGCAATTATAAAACCGTATAAGCTACCAGACGGGGTTTTGACCGAATAAGGTTATCAATAACAAGATCTTGTTTGCGCCTTTAGTCATGACAGCATTTGAAATTGTTATGGGGCATATCGAACTTTCCTACTTCGAATGTTCGATGCGGATACCTGCATCCAAAATACCGGGTAGCGGATCGACCCGCATCGCCTGGGCGAGTTCGAACCGGTAGGTTCCGGAAGCAGGGAAAATGAATCCTTTTCGGAAGAGAATGCGGTTGTCGCGAACATCTCCGAGGCCGTCTCCCGACCATTCCCCGCGCTCATCGGCGAGGGTCAGCTCTACGGTATCTCGTGCGTGCTGACCCGACGGGGTATATGTGTCCAGGAAAAGAAACAGGTTGCTGAACCGATAACTGCCGGAATGACGAAGGTTGATGTAAATATCGTGCGGCAAAACGGTATCGGTGATTTCGGCTTCCATTTTTAGGACGTTGCCGGCGCTCCACGACTCGTTTTCAATCCGGATATGTTCGTCTACGATGGCAGAGCGGTCACAGCCTGTCAATGCGAGAAAAGACAACAGCAGGAAAATTCCGTACGTACGAACAGTCGAGTTAAATCTCATGAAGGCTTGTTCGGTTGCTGCCGCGGCGGACGGTTTTCTTTACGGCCTTCCTGCGAGCGGTTATTACCTTGCCCGCCCTGTTGCTGCGGACGGTTATCCGGCCGGTTGTTTCCCTGAGGATTCGGTCTGCCTTTCTGTTGTTGTCCTCCCGGGCGGTTTCCCTGAGGACGCTGCCCTTCACGAGGTTTTCCGGAGGGTTGCTGCTGACGGACTTCGCCGGATTTAGTCTCTCCCCCTGCTTTCGGTGCTCCTCCATCGGATTGTCCTTCTCTGTCACCGCCGCTCGGTTTCTTTTTCTTCTTTTTCTTTTTCTTCTTCTTGTCCATCCGGTCGATCCGGTCCTGACCGACCACGTTCAGGTAATCGGGTTCTGCTTCCGTTTCCTCGACTTCCAGCCACTCGCCTTCCAGCAGGTCGCCGGCTTTCTTACCGGATTTGTTCAGTGCGATGATCTCTTTCACCCGGTCGACAGGAACAGCGACCCAGTTGCCGCCATCAGGACCCTCAAAGGTGTCGCCACCTCGCCGGTCGGCTGCATAAGCGTACCACATCATCCGTTTGAAGATGTCCGTCTTCTGGTGTACGGCACGGCCTTTATCTGTTTCAAGCGCTACATTGGTCTGAGGAAAATCCTTCAGCATATCCACGTAACTGTCCAGTTCGAAGTTGAGGCAGCATTTCAGTTTCCCGCATTGTCCGGCCAGCTTGGCAGGATTCAGTGCCAGGTTCTGGTAACGTGCGGCTCCGGTCGTAACGGTTTTGAAGTCCGTCAACCAGGTGGAACAACACAGCTCCAGTCCGCAAACACCGATACCGCCCACGCGGCTCGCCTCCTGACGCATGCCGATCTGCCGCATCTCCACACGGATACGGAATTCATCAGCCAGCCGTTTGATTAATTCCCGGAAGTCCACGCGTTCGTCGGCAGTGTAAAAGAAAGTAGCCTTCTTGCCGTCTCCCTGGAATTCCACGTCACTGAGCTTCATCTGCAGACGAAGGTGCTGAATGACGGAGCGGGATCGGAGCATCATCGTCTTTTCCTTATCCCTCAGCTCGTACCACTTCTCGATTTCGTTCTGCTTGGCGATCCGGTACAACGCTTTGATGCTGTCGGATTGCTCGGTCAGCCCTTTCTTGCGCAACTGGAAACGGACCAGCTCGCCGGTCATAGAAACGACACCTATATCGTGACCCGGCGAAGATTCCACGGCGACAACATCGCCTGCTTTGAGTCCTTGTACTTCCGTATTCCGGTAGAATTCCTTCCTGCTTCCTTTGAAGCGGACTTCAACGATATTGTAGGGTTCCTGACCATGGGGCAGGACCATATCGGTCAACCAATTGTAGACGTTGAGCTTGTTGCAACCCCCCGTTCCGCACGTGCCGTTGCTGCGGCATCCTCCCGGTTGGCCGTCTTTCCCAGTGCTACACGATGAACAAGCCATGAATCTTAAATAAAAACGCTATTCCTACAAAAATAAGGAATATTGCCGACTTTATAATTGCTTCAAAATCAATGACTAGCAAAAACTCCGCGCCCGCGATCAATTTTTCACATGTAACAGACGGTAGAGTCGGAAAGAGAGATCCATGAATAGGATCTTGAAATTTGCATTCCGTTCGACGTGGTAGTGGGCATCATTGAAAGAAGAGATGAAGCCGCCTGCATTTTCCTGGTGGATGAAGGGCGCGAACTTTCGGAAGTTCTCAAGATCCTTCCCCGAGATGCGAACCAGTCGCTCGTCGCCGTAATTCAACAGTAAACAGTCGCGTACTACGGAGAGGGAGTATTCAAAGAAGGCCTTCTGCCGCTCACGTCCGATGGAAGCGAGCTCGTCGCCCAACTGCTGCAGTTTCTCCACATTCATCTTGAGACAGGCGCGCATCCAGTCCAGAAAACGTTCGGCCAGATCCGAATCCGGATCGGTGTCCTCCAGGAATTGTAGCGCTGCCAGATAATTGCCTTCCGCACGCCTTGCTACAGCTTGAAGAACTTTCGGCTCCGCTTCGCCGATTCTTGAAATCCCTCTGTACACTTCTTCATCCGTCAACCGGTTCAACTTGACCAGCTGGGTGCGGGAAAGGATCGTTTGCGGAATAGGTTCGTCGTTCTCTGCGACGAGCAGGAAGACGGTTTTTTCTTCCGGCTCCTCCAGGATCTTGAGCAGGCAATTCGCTGCCTCGGTATTCATTTTCTCCGGATACCACATCAGCACTACACGAAACGAACCTTCCACCGCTTTCATGGAAAGACGCTGGATGATATTCCTCGCTTCTTCGATGTTGATCAGTCCTTGCTTGTTCTCTACCGCCAATGCCCTCGTCCATTCCTGGTAATTCATATACGGATTGGCCAGCACGGCTTCCCGGAATTCATTGATGAAGTCGACGCTCTTCGGTTTGCTGATCTTCTCTTTGGTCACCACCGGAAATGAATAGGTGATGTCAGGGTGAACCATTTTCGCCGCCTTGATGCAGGAGTCGCACTGACCGCAGGCATCATCCGGCTTCGGCGAGCGGCAAACGAGGTACTGTGCATAGGCCAGCGCCAGCGGCAACGCCCCGCTGCCTTCCGGACCCAGGAACAGTTGCGCATGACTGACACGTCCCTCTGAAAGCGCCGAAAGGACGCGTCCTTTCAACGTGTTTTGGCCGATGACTTCCGAAAAAAGCATGGGAAACGAAGGTAGTAAGAAAGGCGGGAAGAACGATCCAGTCCGCTAGCTGCATGGTACGCTTTCCGGAATAATTGCAGTCAGTCACACCTTACGCTTCCTTTGTCAGCGCCCTCCTTATCTTTGCCGCCATGAAAACCGTCGACACCTTCAACTTTTCCGGAAAAAGAGCGCTTGTACGCGTGGATTTCAATGTTCCGTTGGACAAATCCTTCCGGATCACCGACGACAGCCGCATACGTGGCGCTTTGCCCACCTTGAAAAAGATCCTTGCGGACGGTGGCAGTATCGTACTGATGAGTCATCTTGGTCGTCCGCTCAAGAAGCTCAAAGAAGACGGTACCGTTGACTACCTCAAATTCACACTGGAGCACATCGTTCCCCATACCTCTGAACTACTGGGAGCCGCGGTGGTCTTCGCCGGCGATTGTGTCGGAGATAAAGCATTCGAACTTTCTTCCCGACTGAAGCCCGGACAGGTGCTCTTGCTGGAGAACTTGCGCTTTCACAAGGAAGAAGAGAAGGGCGATCCTGCATTTGCTGAGAAACTTTCCCGTCACGGCGACGTGTATGTGAATGACGCGTTCGGAACAGCACACCGTGCTCACGCCTCCACTGCGATCATCGCTGCACATTTTCCCGCGGCGAAGTGTTTCGGCTACCTCATGGCCGCCGAACTGCAGAATGCGGAGAAAGTGATGAAGCAGGCAGCACGCCCTTTCACTGCGATCATGGGCGGTGCCAAGGTGAGCGACAAGATCCTCATCATCGAGAATCTGATCGGCCGTGCCGACAACATACTCATCGGCGGCGGCATGGCGTATACGTTTTACAAGGCAATGGGCGGATCCATCGGAAACTCGCTGGTGGAGGACGACAAGTTGGAACTCGCGCTCAAGCTGATTGAAAAAGCCCGCACCGCCGGCTGCAACCTGTTGCTACCGGTCGATTCGGTGCTCGGCAACCGGTTCGACAAGGATGCCGACACATCGGTTTCCGATAATATGGAAATTCCCGACGGGTGGATGGGACTGGACATCGGTCCGACGGCGACAGCGCAGTTCACCGATGTCATCCGTTCTTCGAAGACGGTTCTCTGGAACGGTCCGATGGGCGTCTTCGAGATGGAAAAATTCGCCGCGGGAACACGCGCTGTGGCGGAAGCGATCGCCTTGGCCACGGCCGCCGGCGGGTATTCACTGATCGGTGGAGGCGATTCTGCTGCGGCTGTTAATCTGTTCGGCTACGGCGATAAAGTGTCGTATGTATCCACCGGAGGAGGAGCCTTGCTGGAGTATTTCGAAGGCAAAGAATTACCGGGCGTAGCCGCGGTACTTTCCTGATTCCGATCAGTTTTTCCCGTCCTCTGCCCAGTCTTTGGCTTGTTCCAGTACCGGAAGTACGCCAGTGGCAGTGTGTAGCACCGGATAATATAGGCGAGACGCGGCTTTGGTATCAGGGCTGATCCAACGGTATCTGGAGTCGGCCTTGTGGAAGAAGAACACCAGCACGGAAGTGACGACCAGGTACTTCAGCAGACCGAACACGGCACCGGCGATTTTATTGAAGACTCCAAGCAATGTGACGGAGACCAGTCCGTCGAATAGTTTTCCAAGCAGCACCACACCGATCCATACTGCAAGGAAGACCATAAAAAAAGAAATATAGCGGACGGTGGACGGATCAGCCTCCAGCAGCCGACTGATGGATGGCACGACCGTGTCGGTTAGCTTGAAGGCGGCAAAGTATCCCAGGAAAAACGCTCCGAGATGGGCGATTTCGTATACAAAACCGTTCAGGAACCCTCGGATGAATCCCGCGAGCAGGATGATCCCCAGCATCAGGTCTATCCAATTCATCCCGCGAATATACTTCAACCCGCGTTCGCTTACGTGTATCTTTGGAGTCACTCATACTCAAAATATATGCTCCCCATTGTCGATATCAGTCCGTTCCTTTTCGCCGGTACGGAAGAAGAGAAGTCTCATGTCGCTGCAGCCTTACACGATGCGTGTAAGGAATTCGGAGCCTTTTACCTGAAAGGACATGGTATCGATTCCGATGCAGTGCTCGCCAGGATGCATTCGTACTTCTCGTTGCCGGCTGATGAAAAACGGAAAATCACATTCGCCAAAGGCGGCTTCACACGCGGCTACATCGGTATGGGAGAAGAAAGCGGATCGGACGCGCTCGAGGTGAAGGAGGCGTTTTCTTACGGCTATGGGTGGGAAGCAGGACGTGTGCCCGGGAACAGCATGCAGGGAGTCAATGTGTGGCCGGATCCTGCATCGTTGCCGACCGGTTGGCGAGAGGACATGGAGTCGTTCTATACAGACATGATTACGGTATCCCAATCCCTCGCCGCGGCGTTCTCGCGGAGCTACGGAAAGCCGGACGACTATTTGTCCATGTACTGCCATGGAGGAGAAACGATTTCCCTGATGCGCTTGTTCCACTACTTTCCATACCGTTCGGCGGATCATGTTTTTCCGGAGGCGAAAGATCGTATCGGTTCCAGTGCGCACACCGATTGGGGATTTCTGACCCTCATTCTTCAGGAAAACGGCGTTACCGGTCTTCAGTTCTCTCACAACGGTGACTGGATCGATATTCCGCCGGTGCCCGGCACCTTGTTGGTGAACTGCGGGGATTATTTTTCACTCCTTACCGGAGGAGCATACGTTTCGCCGCTGCACCGGGTGGTTTCCGAAGGGACTGAACGCATGTCGGCGGTACTTTTCTATTATCCGGCATTCGAATCGGAAATACCGCTACTTGCTAAGCAGGAGTACAGCCTGTTCAGCAACCAGCAGCCTGATGGAGGCAGCATCAATACGCAATCACTCTCCGGTAAGCCGTTCGGTCAATACATCCGGGAGAAGTGGGAACAGGTGCAGCGAAAAAAGTGAGCGCTCCCCACAATCGGGAGAAATCAGGCTGTAACGTGTTCGGAGGTGAGGATGGAATCCCACAAGGCCGCCCGTGAACGGAGGGCTTCATTGACCGCGACCGTACACTCCTGCCATTTACCGTCATCGTTACCGCAAAGACCGGCAGTCATCTGCAGGGCAAGCTCTCCGTGGTGACCACCGTCCACCTCGATGTGCCGTTCCACATAATATTGCAGGATATCAAGTTTGCCGGGGAACTGCCGTTTCAATTCACCGATGAGTTGCAGGAACATGTCGGGAATCAGGTCTTCCCTACCGAAGGTGAATACGGCCGCAACCAGGTGGGTCTTTCCTGATCCGATGACAGCGAATGTATTCTCCACGAATCGTACTGCTCCCTCCGGCGCCTTTGATGCACGCAGTGCCGATGAAACAGATTCGCCGGACATCACCCGACGGGTGAAATCTTCGATCGGCTGCATGTTGCAACCCGCTTCCCGCATCGCCTCCAGGTAAAGTTCGAAGTGGCTGACCCGGTTACCATGCTGATCGACGTCGCTCTCTTCGCCGGTGACGATCTCGTTAATGAGATAACGCGTCGAGGCGTTTCCCTTGGGCATCCAAGGAACGGAAACGCATGTCAGATCGTGCTGTAGCGATTTCAGGAGGGACATGAAGTCCCACACGGCGAATACGTGAGATTCCATGAAGCGCCGCACGTCCTGCAGACTGCTCATGCGCTGGTAAACGGGATGTTGAACAAGTGTTTCGCGTGCCGGCGTAACCGCAGAACGTAACGCGTCGATTCCTGAGTGCATCATGCTCTCATAACAAAACACCATTCGTAAAGTTTCCCTTTTTCGACGGAATTTCTTCAGAATCCGCGCTGCTTCCGGATTTCCTCGTAAGCCTCGTTGATCTTACGGAACTTCTCCTGGGCGTCTTTCTGGTACTCCGGTCCGAGGTGGTGCACCTTGTCCGGGTGGAATTTCATGGCCATCCGGCGGTAGGCTTTCTTCACTTCCTCCACTGTGGCAGTCGAGGAGATCTCAAGGATCTTGTAAGCGGAATCCGTGTCACGGATGAACATCGAGCGGATGCTCATGAAGTCTTTACCGCTGACTCCCAGAAGCGTGGAGATCTGCTCCAGTACGGTCAATTCTTCGTGGCTCACAGAACCGTCGCTGGCAGCGAGTCCGAAAAGCAGGTGAACCAGCTCTAACCGGGAAGCATGGTCGGTATTGCTCCTTACCTGCTGGCAAACGGCACCGATGGGAATCTCCTGCTTGAGGATTTCCCGGAACAGCAGCATCCGTTCTTGTGTGTTTGCAGGTCCGTATGTCCTTTCGAAAAAGCCGCGTACGAAGTCCAGCTCCGACCGCAACAGTTTTCGGTCGGCTTTCATGATGGCCGCGCAAAGGACGAGAAGCGCCGCGCTGAAATCATTCGGGAGCAGGACAGGCCGTTCCGTTCCTGGCTTGTATTCCTTACCGGCCTCGTCCGTCACTGAACCGAGTACGAAGCCGATGACTCCGCCGATCGGTCCGCCCACCGCCCAGCCAAGGCTTCCGAAAATCCATTTATTCCAACGAGACATGTGTCGCTACGAAGAAGTGCGAAAGTAGTAAATCAAGGCGTGCTTTGTCCGTACCTTTGTATCCTTTCGATAAGCCATTTCGATAAAATCAATGTGAATCAAGGCCCAGCATTATGCGATCTTGATTCTACATTTAAACCGCTGTTTCTGTTTTATTATATTTTACCTTTCACCCCTTCACTGAAAAGCGTGATTGCAACTATTATTTATTTTTTTGAGTAAAATACTTGTATGCCATTCGTCTCAGT
>JBJOMA010000194.1:0-19143 GCA_046052625.1 Bacteroidota bacterium | reverse complement strand
AAACTTCCCTTGGTACCCGCGGCACCGGTGACCTCTTTCACCGGCTATGATACCCGTACCAGCATATTGACGGGTTGTATCACGGCTGCAGGTCTGGAGGCGGAGGGGTTCGTCAGGGCTTATCGTAAGAAGTATGGGGCCCTTACCGTCGTACTGACCGGCGGCGACGCCCGCTTATTGTCGAAGCAGCTAAATTTCAGCATCTTTGCGGCCCCCCACTTAGTGCTTACGGGGCTCAATTCCATTCTTCAGAATGCGCTTTCCCGCCACTGACCGCCTACTGTCACTGTTGTTTCTGCTTTTATCGGTTTCAGGAGCAGCCGGTCAGTCCGCGTCCTCCTCTCCTTATTCCCGTTACGGCATAGGTGATGTGTCGAATGAAGGCGTCAATCAGATGCTGGGAATGGGCGGTACAAGTATCGGTGTCAGCAATACCCTGCTTCTGAACCTGAGCAACCCTGCCAATTACGGTCGATTGCAGGCGACCGTGTTCGAAGCCGGTGTCACAGGAGTATTCACCGAACTTCGTGATGAGTACGTCAACCGAAGAAACGACAATGTTAACCTTAGTCACTTCGCGCTGGCGGTACCGTTGCTGCATCGCAAGGCGGGATTCGGATTGGGGATCATCCCTTTGAGTTCGGTCGGATACTCCATCAAGGATCCGCAGATAAACTCACTCGGGCAGCCCGAACTTCACGCCTATGAAGGCTCCGGCGGACTCAACCGTTTCTTCCTCAGCTCCGGTTTCACTATTACTAAAGGCTTGACGCTGGGTGCCACCGCCTCGGTCGTCTACGGCGACATCGTACAGGATCGCCGTGTGGAATTCAGCGATCCGACTTTCCTGAATACACGTCTTACCGACACCCGCAGCCACAGCGGTTTCCTTTTCGATTTCGGCTTGCAGTATACGGTCGACAGCCTTCGGATATCACCGTCCGATTCGTTATCGAACATCCGACGGAAGATCGAGGTCCTCAATGACAGTACGGTTGCCCGTAATTCCGATGCTGCAGGCTCCTTGAAGTCCGAAATCAAGCGCCTGAAAGTATTGGAATCGAAGGTGGATGGCCGTCGTATGCGGGGCGACTGGAATATCACCTTCGGGCTTAAAGTAACACCGGTGACTTCCATTTCCGCCAACCGGACGGTCGTTGCCGAAACCTTCCGATATCTGGATGCATCCGCCCGTGACCAGGTGATCGTCAAAGACACCGCTTATTACAACTCCGGTGAAAAAGGTGCCGTCCGGCTTCCTATGGCGCTGGGTTTTGGCCTGTCCATGCGGAAAGGTTCGAAGTGGCTGATCGGTTCGGATTTCCGTATCAAGAACTGGTCGGACTATCGCTCTTTCGAGCAGACTGATTCCTTGGCCGACAGCTGGCGGTGGTCCGCCGGCGCCCAATTCGTACCGGATGAACGCGGATTCAACGCGTACTGGAAACAGATCCAGTATATGGCTGGTCTGCACTACTCCCGTTCCTTTCTGCAGCTAAGGGATGTGCAGCTCGCCGAGGCCGGATTTTCACTGGGGGTCGGTCTGCCCGTACGCCGTGGAAGTTCCTTCATACGACTCATGGCGGAAGCCGGAAAACGCGGCACGCTTTCTTCAGGACTTCTGGAAGAGCGCTATGTCCGCTTCACACTCAATTTCTCCCTGAACGATCGTTGGTTCATCAAGCAGCGGTATGATTGACGCTTCGCGGTTGAACCATCCGAAGCCGTAGTTGTTTTACCCGTATGCTACAGGACAAGACCAATAATAGGATCGTCATCTGGCTGCTGTCAGGATGTTTTCTTATTTTCTCGATGGTGGTGATCGGCGGTATCACCCGTCTGACGGGTTCCGGTCTTTCCATCACCGAGTGGAACGTGATCATGGGCACATTGCCTCCCATGAATCAGCAGGAATGGGAGATAGCCTTTGAAAAATACCGTCAGATTCCGCAGTATACGGAGGTCAATTCGTATTTCAGCCTGGAAGACTTCAAAGCCATTTTCTGGTGGGAGTATATTCACCGTCTTGTAGGGCGGTTGATAGGTATTGTTTTCATCATTCCCTTTCTCTGGTTTCTCTTCACCCGGCAATTCGACCGGACCATGTTGAAGAAGGCGCTGTTCTTGTTTCTACTTGGAGGACTTCAAGGATTCCTGGGTTGGTTCATGGTGAAAAGCGGCTTGGCGGAACGGACCAGTGTCAGTCATATCCGTCTTGCTATCCATTTATGTACGGCCTTCATCACCTTCGGATTCACTTTCTGGTTTGCACTCCAACTTCTTGAACCGCCGGCTGCAGGTCCGGATCGACAGTATGTCCGCAGATTATCGGTTGTATTCCTTTTCGTATTGGGGCTTCAACTCGCCTATGGCGCCTTCGTTGCAGGCCTTCATGCCGGCAAGATGTATAACACGTTTCCGCTGATGAACGGACAAGTACTCCCGGATAGTGCTTGGATGTCCGATTGGGGCGCATCCAATCTCATAGAGAATCCGGGAATGGTCCAATGGGTTCATCGGTTTCTCGCCTTCACGCTAGTATTCCTGGCTTCCTGGATCTTAATCAGCTCCCGAGGATCCGGCAGTACTATTTCACAACGTACGGCGGTACGCTTCCTGGCAGCCGCAATTGGACTGCAATTCATACTCGGTATGCTGACCGTCCTCTACCACGCTCCGATTTTTTTATCATCGGTTCATCAGATCGGTGCGTTCTTCCTTTTCGCCTCTGCATTGCTGCTGGTCTTCCGGTTTCGGAAAACCGCCTGAGGAATTAAATCTCTTTGACAAAACGGTTTAACTTCCGATCGTTACGCCTTGGGCGTACGTGAAAATCATTTCCAACGGAATGTTTCTATCATATGCCGGATGTCGGCACGTATGTAATCCAGCACAGGCGCTATCGAATCCGGATTAGGAACGGCATAGAAATACAGAGAGCCACGGATGAAGTGGTTCGTGCTGTCTGTGAGCCAGAATTGCAGCGGTGAAGCAGACCCTCCTTTGAAATCATATTCCAGCCCGTAAACCTTGTTCGCCGGGTCGCTGTAGGACTGTTCATCGATTCCGCTTGCGCGCGTCACGTGTTTCATCGCCATGTTGCGACAGTCGGTGGTGAGTTGTTGCAGATCCCCTGAGACCGGCTTGTAGCTCAGGTAAAGCGTGCCGTTGAAAGGACGGTATTCGATATTGTACCAACATGCATCCGCCCGCCCCGTGTCGCGTACTGCAGCCGCATAGCCGGGGGCTTCGAAGGTGAATGGACAACCGGAGATTTCCATCGGTGAATACCGCTTCTCCGGCAATGCTATACGGAAATAACCGCGCGGTTTCGGAGCGTACGGTTCGTCGCAGGAATGGAGCAGCAGTACGGAGATGGCCGGTAACAGCCGGAGTAGTCGGTTCATGTTCCGGGGGACTTGCTGGTCGGAAGTGATATCTTGACACGTTTGATGCGACGACGGTCCACCGACTCGACCGTGAAGGTGATGTCTTTGAAGCGGATGACTTCGTTCAGTCGGGGTATGCCGCCTCGTAACTCCAGTAGGAGTCCGGCGATCGTATCGATTTCCTCGTTTTCCGTTTCAAATACTTTCCGGTCCACCTCCAGTATCCGGCAGACGTCATTGAGCAACGTTTTCCCCTCGAAGACGACCGTCTGGTCGTCCAGTCGTGAATAGAAGAGCTCTTCGTCGTCGAACTCGTCATTGATCTCCCCGACGATTTCCTCGAGGATATCTTCCAGGCTGACGATGCCGGAGGAGCCGCCGTACTCATCAATGACGACGGCAAGGTGCATTTTCATTTCCTGGAATTCCTGCAACAGGTCATTGATCTTCTTGCTCTCAGGGACGAAATAAGCAGGTCGCAGCAAAGTGCGCCAGTCAAAAGAGGAATCTTCTTGCCTATCCAGGAACGGCAACAGGTCTTTGATGTAAAGGATGCCGATGATGGTGTCGAAGTTGCCCTCATAGACAGGAATCCGGGAATAGCGATTCTCGATGACAGAGGGGACTATTTCGGACAATGTCATGTCCTTATCGAATGCCACCACGTCCATGCGTGAGCGCATGATCTGTTTGACATCGATGTTTCCGAAGCGTGCGATGCCTTTCAGGATCTTTTTTTCTTCCTCCGGGGTGTTGGTGTCGGAGGTGATGTCGATGGCATGAGTCAGCTCATCCGCGGAAACTTCAAATCCTTTGCCCCGGATACGTTTATCCACGATTGAAGTGGATGCGACCAGCAAAGCACTGAGCGGCCGGAAGAGCTTGTCCAACAGCAGGACTGCGTAGGCGCTGCCCGAAGCAAAACGAATGGAATTATGGGTGGCATATACTTTCGGCATCACTTCGCAGAAAAGCACGATGACGAACGTAACGGCTACGACCTGGATGAGGAATCCTACCAACTCGTTTTGGCTGAAGTCGAAGACCTCGTTGATGAGAAGCGAGGATACGACCACTATGGCGATGTTGACGAAATTGATGGCGATCAGCAGGGTGGCCAATAAACGCTTGGGCGTGGTCATCAGATGATAGACCGTGCGTTGAGACGCATGCTTGGAATCCTTCAGTTGAAGGAGCTGCGCGGGTGTGACTGCGAAGAATGCTGTTTCAGCACCCGATACGAAACCGGATAACAGCAGCAAGGAGAACAATACGACGGATCGGAGGATGAAACCGACACTCAGGCTGAAGTCGGAGTTGATGACCGACAGTCCTTCTGTCAATAGTATACTGCCTAAAAGGGGCGAATCTGGGTCCAAAACGGATGCGGGTTTTCCCGGAAATGAAGAAGCGCAAAGCTAATAAACTTTGCGCTTCAAACCGTCCGGATTACGGTCAGAACGGCATGTCTTCCTTGGCGGCCGTCTCGACCACCTTGTTATCGGAACCGGAACCGGAATCACGCGGTCCGCCCAGCAGGGTCATCGAATCTGCGATGATCTCCGTAAAGTATTTTTTTACGTTGTTCTCTTCGTAGCTGCGCGTGCGGATCTTGCCTTCGATATACAGCTGCTTGCCTTTGGTCACGTACTTTTCCGCTACCTCGGCCAGTCCGCGCCACAGCACGATATTATGCCACTCCGTCTGGTCCACTTTCTGACCTTCACGGTTCTTGTAAGATTCCGTAGTAGCCAGCGGAAACTTGGCTACGGCCACACCGCCTTCCAGGTATTTTACTTCCGGGTCTTTTCCTACGTTTCCGATCAGGATCACTTTGTTTACTCCGCTCATGGTGTTGGTTTTAAATGTTGATTGATTGTGTGACGATTAACACGTCAAATGTAAGATACGGATTAGGGGTGTTCCAACCAAAAAAGGATGGAACGTTTTTGCGGGAGCACTGAAAAACACAGCATTAAAGGATATTCGCTACATTGTTGACCCTTTTCAGTTTTATGCCTTCTACGAACGCCAATAAGAAAGTAGTCGTCTCCGGCTGCTTCGATTTGTTGCACAGCGGACATGTCGCTTTCCTGAAGGAAGCGGCGGCATTCGGCGACCTTTTCGTCTGTATCGGTTCGGATGCGACCGTTAGCCATCTCAAAGGACGGCCTCCCGTGAATTCGCAGGAGGAGCGAAAATACATGGTGGAGTCACTTAAATACGTACGCGCCTGTTGTGTGAATACCGGTTCGGGCATGCTTGACTTCGTCGCCGAACTGGAACAGATCCGACCGGATGTATTTGTGGTGAATGAAGACGGACACACTCCCCAGAAAGAGCAACTCTGCCGTCATATGGGGATCGAGTATAAAGTACTCCGACGCATCCCGTCTGCCGGGCTGCCGCCCCGTTCTACGACTTCATTAAGGACGCTCAGTACTATTCCGTTCCGGATCGATCTGGCCGGAGGATGGCTGGATCAACCCTTCGTCTCCAAATTCGCCTCCGGCCCTGTGCTGACAGTATCCGTCGAACCGACCATTGAATTCAACGACCGCAGCGGCATGGCCGGCAGCTCCCGCAACAAGGCCATCGAGTTGTGGAAGACGGCCTTGCCGGAATCCGATCCGCAGCAGAATGCGCGACTGCTTTTCAGTTTCGAGAATCCTCCCGGAACCCGGGAGGTCAGCGGCTCACAGGATGCGCTTGGTATCTGTCTGCCGGGACTTAACTACCTGCATTATTCCGGCAGCTACTGGCCCGACATGGTGATTTCCCGTAACGATGAGCCGATCCTCGATTGGCTGGAGAAACATCTTTATCTGCTTGCGCTCGGTCCGCGTGAATCGGAATACGATGTGCTCGGCGAAACCACTATCGATGCGCTCGGCGCGGAACGCTTGGCCCGTCATGCGGAGGAATGCTGGCATGCCCTATTGCGGATGGATATACGGTCTGCGGGATTGCACATGAAAGGTTCCTTTGATGCACAACGGGCCATGTTTCCGAGAATGGCCGACGATAAGATCATGGAATTCCTCCAGCCGTATGCCGATCGGGTAGCCGGTTATAAGATCTCCGGTGCAGGCGGCGGCGGTTACCTGATCCTGCTCTCTGATACGCCGGTCGCCAACGGTATTCAGATAAAGATCAGAAGAAAAAGCTGGCTTTGATGATGATTGGAAAGAGACCTGGCAGATCGTCGTCTTTGCCGTTGGTGCTTATCACCAGCCTTTTTTTCCTTTGGGGACTTTCCTACGGCCTGTTGGACGTGTTAAACAAACACTTTCAAGAGGTATTGGCTGTCGGCAAGCAACATTCTGCTTTGCTGCAGACAGCCTATTTCGGAGCCTATTTCATCATGGCCTTGCCGGCCGGATGGATCATGCAGCGAAAAGGATACAAGTTCGGTGTGCTGACCGGACTGACGTTCTTCGCTGCCGGTGCTTTGCTTTTTTATCCAGCTTCACTCACCGCTTCCTTCAGCCATTTCCTCTTCGCGCTTTTCCTGCTCGCCTGCGGATTGGCCATCCTGGAAACCGCCGCAAACCCGTTCATGACCGTCATCGGCCCTTCGGAATCTGCAGCCTACCGGTTGAATCTTGCCCAGAGTTTCAATGGCGTGGGTTCATTGCTGGGTCCCCTGTTGGGCGGATTCCTTTTTTTCGGAGATGATCAAAATGCAGATGGACTGGGGCAGGTAAGGAATGTCTACCTGGTCATCAGCGCCATCGTATTGCTGCTGGCATTTGTCATTTTCAGAACCCCGATGCCTGAACCCGGCCGTGAGGAACAGGCTTCCTCGAAAACGGCGCCCCAAGGAAGCGGTTTGAGAAGTCGCAGGTTCATCACAGCTGTCGTCGCACAGTTCTCCTATGTGGCGGCACAAGTGGGCATTGCCGCCTTTTTCATCAATTACACGGCCGAACCTGCGGTCGGTTGCAGCAACGCCTCGGCCGCATATTTTCTATCCCTTGCGCTCGCATTATTCACTGCAGGACGGTTCACCGGAAGTCTGCTAATGAAACGTATTGATCCCGCGCGTTTACTGACAGTCTATGCCGTCATCAATGTTTTTCTCTGCGCCTGGATCGCAGCAGCACCGGCTGCCTATTCCGTCTATCTGCTGGTCGTCGTCTTTTTCTTCGAGTCTATCATGTTTCCTACCATCTTCGCGCTCGGGGTAGCGGATATGGGTCCAAGGACCAAGTTTGCATCCTCCATACTTGTGATGTCCATCGTTGGCGGTGCCGTAGTACCTTATCTGATGGGTGCCGTCGCCGAGTCCTTCTCCACCGCACAATCCTATTTAATTCCGGCCGTTTGTTTTGCAGTTGTCGCGTTATTCGGCGCCATTTCAACAAAAAGTTTTCAAGCATGAAAAGGTATTGTTACGCGCTGGACCTAAGGGATGATCCGGAAACGATAGCCGCCTATGACGAGCATCACCATGCCGTTTGGCCGGAGGTGCTTGCATCGATACGCGACTCCGGTATCTGTTCTATGGAGATCTACCGTACTGGGAACCGGCTGTTCATGGTGATGGAAACGGAGGATTCATTCGATCCACAGGTGAAGGCCGCTCAGGATGCGAGGAATCCGAAGGTGCAGCAGTGGGAAAAGCTGATGTGGAACTATCAGCAGGCGCTACCCAACGCCCGTCCCGGAGAGAAATGGATGCTGATGGATCGGATCTTCGTACATTCGTCTTGATATTAACAAATCCTAAACCCGCTTACTATGCATAGCTTTTCTTCCGGTTCCCGACGTTACATGCGCTTCGTGTTCCTTTTGGCATTGACGGTGTCTTTTCGAGTCATCGGCAAAGAGTCGCCGGCATTCGTGCGGAGCGTGGAAGGAATAAAAGAGTATTCCCTTTCCAACGGTTTGCAGGTATTGTTGATTCCTGATGCCAGTCAGAGCAACATGGTGGTCAACATCGTCTACAAGGTCGGCTCCCGCCACGAGGGATACGGAGAGACCGGAATGGCGCATCTGCTGGAACACATGCTCTTCAAAAGCACCAAGAACCTCGGTGATATCAAGAAGATGCTTTCGGACAAGGGGGGTAACGCGAATGGCACCACTTGGTACGACCGCACGAATTACTATGAAGTGTTCCCGTCGTCCGACGAGAACTTGAAATGGAGCCTGCAGATGGAGGCAGACCGCATGGTCAACGCAACGATTCTTCAGTCGGACCTTGATAAGGAGTTCTCGGTGGTGCGTAATGAATTCGAAATCGGGGAGAACGAACCCTCCAGCATCCTGAATGAACGCATCATCTCCACGGCCTACTTGTGGCACAATTACGGCAACAGTACCATCGGTTCGCGGGAAGACATCGAACGCGTAAAGGCGGACCGCCTGCGTGTCTTCTATCAGAAGTATTATCAACCCGACAACGCCACCCTGGTCGTAGCCGGAAAGTTCGACGAGAAGAAAGCCCTTGAATATGTCGGTGAATATTTCTCCGTACTTCCGCGTCCCACGCGTATATTGGAAAAGACCTATACCGTCGAGCCGCCGCAGGACGGTGAGCGTCGGGTGGAGCTCAAGCGTGCCGGCGACGTACAGTTCCTCGGTGCCGCATATCACGCAGCTGCGTCCGCTGATGCGGATTTCCCGGCCCTCGACGTTCTGGCTGAAATCCTCCAGGCTGATCCGTCCGGTTACTTGTACAAGGTGATGGTGGAAAGCAAGAAGGCTTCCCGTGTCAGTTGTTACCAGATGACGTTGCACGATCCCGGATTCATGTACTTCAGTGCGGAGGTTCCGAAAGACAAGAGCCTGGATTCTGCCAAGGCTGCATTTATCAGCGCTCTGGATGCCATCGGTACTACAGCCTATACGGAACAGGATCTTCAGCGCGGCAAGGCTAAAGTCGCAAAGTCGTTGGAAGATATCACCAACAACACGGTTTATTTCGCCATCAACCTAACGGAACTGATCGGTGCCGGCGATTACCGCCTGTGGTACATGTACCGCGATCGCGTAGAAGATGTCAAGCTGGCGGATGTCAAGCGCGTAGCCGCCCGTTATTTCCGCCCCAACAATCGCACATTGGGTGTCTTCATACCCGCTCCGAATGAAGAGCGCGTGAAACCGGAAGAGTTCGATGATTCGCGCATCGCCGGACTTGTCAGCGGGTACAAAGGTAAAGCCGTAGAGGCCATGGCGGATACCTTCGAAGCGTCTATCCGAAACATCAAGGCGCACCTGACGCAGGACCGTCTCGAAACCGGTTTCCGTTACGCTTTGGTGAAGAAGCCGATCAAAGGCGGCAAGGTCCAGGCGACGTTCATCATGATGACCGGCGATGAGAAAAGTCTTTCCGGCAAGCGTGAAGTCGCTGCCATGACGGCGGGCTTATTGATGGCCGGAACAAAATCGCTCACCAAAGAGCAGCTGCAGGACAAGCTGGATTCCATGAAAAGCTCGGTCGGCTTCTTTTGGAGCGGCCAGTCCATGTACATACAGGTCAATACCTATGAAGCGTCACTCGATCCGGTGATGGCTTTGGTGAAGGAGTGTCTGGAGAATCCGGTCTTCCCGCAGAACGAACTGGAGAAATCTAAGGCCGAGTCCAAGTCTTCACTGGAATCTCAGATGAACGATCCTCAGAGCGTAGCGTTCATCCGGCTCAGCAAGCGGACGGAAGACTATCCCGGCGATCATTTCATGTATACGCCTTCTCCGAAGGAGCAGATCGAAGACCAAGCGATCATCACCCGCGAACAGCTTGTTGCATTCCATGCTGCTTTCCTGGGGGGCAATAATGCATTCGGTACCGTCATCGGCGATCTCGACCCTGCGCGGGTCGGAGCAATCATGAAATCCACTTTCGGCGCTTGGAAGACCTCGACTCCTTTCACACGCTACCTGCCGACTTATAAAGCATCCGTCAAATATGACGAGCGTATCAATACGCCGGACAAGGAGAACGGCGCGCTCGCTTGCGGCATGAACCTTGAAATGAACCGTCTGGATCCTGAGTATCCTGCATTGCTCCTTGCCAATGAGATGCTCGGCAGTGGCGGGTTCCTCACTTCCCGCATCCCGACACGCTTGAGAGAGAAGGAGGGCATCAGTTACGGCGCCGGTTCTTATATGGATGTTTCAGTGCTGCACTGGGCAGGGTCATGGGGTGCCTACGCATTCTATAATCCAAAGTCGGTGGATCGGGTAGACGTTGCAATGCGGGAAGAGATCGCCACCGCACTGGAGAAAGGCTTCACGGCGGAGGAAATGAAGTCGTCCGTCGGCTCCTGGAAAAACAGCAGGAATACCTCGCTGGGGAATGACGGCTTCATCGTAAACATGGTCAACACCACGATGAATACCGGTATCAGTATCGATGAGTTCGACCGGTTGGAGGCGAATGTGGAGAAACTTACCGTGGAGGAGGTGAATGCCGCAGCCCGAAAGTACATCCGTCCTGACCGGATGGTATTCATCTTCGCCGGGGATTTCAATAAGAAATAACCGCCGCCGAAGCCGGCTGAACTAGCGCTCTTCGTTGAGATAGCGTTCGATCAGGCGCGGTAACGGATATTCTTTCAGTCGGCCGGGAGACACTTTTTTCCAGTCCTTCGGGAAAACGGTCTTTCGCACGACCGTGAACTCATAGAACGTCGCATGAAGTGTCTGATGGCTTAACTGGTGCTTGGCCGAATGGCGGTTTCCTTTCATTTGCAAATGGTCGACGGGTACTTGTTCCGATGCAAGCGTCAGCATTTTTTCAGGCCTAAGCGGCCGGCTGCTCTCGATGACAGGGAACTCCCACAAGTGCTGCCAGATGTCCTTGCCGGTACGTTGTCGAAGAAAGACGGATGTCCCGTCGCGCACGACCAGATAGTTGAAATAACGGTCCCGTACTTTCTGTTTTTTGGCTTTTACGGGGAGCCGTTCCACGGAGGAGGATTTCAACGCCCGGCATTCGACTTGGAACGGACAGCGGATGCAATCCGGGTTCGAAGGCACGCACCAGGTCGCGCCGAACTCCATGATCGCCTGATTGAATTCATCCGGTGGAGCTCCCAGGATGAGTTCCTCGGCAATGGCTTTGAATTCTTTTTTTCCGGCGGTACTGTCAATGGGGGTATCTACATGGAAGAGCCGGCTGAGGAACCGGTAGACGTTTCCGTCCACGACAGGATGCGCCAGGCCGAATGCGAATGATCCGATGGCTGCCGCCGTATAATCACCGACTCCGGGAAGTGCCAGTATTTCCGAATGTGTATTCGGGAATTTTCCACCGTGCAGGTCGCGCACTTGCCGTGCCGCTTTGTGCAGATTGCGTGCACGGGAATAGTATCCTAAGCCCTGCCAAAGACGAAGCACCTTCTCTTCTTTACTATCAGCCAAAGCACTTATATCGGGAAATTCCCGGACGAACCGTTCGTAATAGGGACGTCCCTGTTCCACACGGGTCTGCTGAAGGATGATTTCGGACAGCCAGATCTTGAACGGATCACGCGTTTCCCGCCATGGAAGTACACGTGCGTTCTTCCGGTACCAGGCAATCAGTTTTCGGGCCACAGGATGCACGATGTAAAAATAGTCCTGAATATCCGTTCGGTCGGGGCGGATAGCGTTTCCAGGCCAATAAATCCCTGATTGACAACAGAAAAAGCCTTTTCTGCTCCTTTTGCTAAAAAGCGGTCGAAAATTTCATTTTTCAAGGGGAAATCATATCTTTGCGCCCCTACTTCGATAACACACAACTACTTAATAGTCAAAGCAATGACAAAAGCAGAATTGGTAGCAGAGATTTCCACGAAGACCGGTATTGAAAAGACCGTAGCGCTGCAAGCAGTAGAAGCCGCCATGAAAGTGATCAAGAATACGATGGCTGACGGAGAAAACGTTTATCTCCGTGGCTTCGGTTCCTTTATCGTCAAGAAGCGTGCTCAGAAATTGGGTCGTATCATCTCCAAGAACACGACTATCGTGATCCCTGAGCACAATATTCCGGCCTTCAAGCCGGCTAAGACGTTCTCCAATAAGGTGAAGAACGCCAAGATCAAGAAGAATCAGACCTCTGAAGCGATCGATTGATCATGGCGATCAGCCGTACCCAGTACTATTTTCTTGCAGGTGCCCTGGTATTGACAGGAGCGCTTTATTTCGCTGACACCAAGATGTCAGACGAGCCCGAAGCCGATGCCTTGATCACCGGTCAGACCGGCACGTTCGAGTCGCGTCTTCAGGAGTCGAAAAACGCGCTTGACCAATCCGGTAAATCATCGGTCGCTGCGTTGGAAGAGCGTCTCAAACAATCCGGAGACGAGGACACAGCCGTCCTGGCTCAGCTCGGCCGTACGTGGGACGGATTCAATTCTCCTGCCATCTCCGCCTACTATTTTGAAACCATCGCTCAGCGTACGCCCGGAGAGTCGCAGTGGCTCAATGCTGCTTACCGTTATTTCGATGCGTTCAAGTCGGCTGACGATTCCCTCTTCCGCGCAGACATGGTCCAAAAGGCCATCGATTGCTACAAGAAGGTCATTGAATTAAATCCTGCAAATCTTGACGCCAAGACTGATTTAGGTGTCTGTTACGCTGAAGGGACTCCCCAGCCGATGCAAGGCATCATGTTGCTCCGTGAAGTGGTTGCGGCCGATCCCGATCACGAGTACGCGCAATTCAACCTCGGTGTCCTTTCGGTGAAATCAGGTCAGCTGGAAAAAGCAGTTGAGCGTTTCAGTCGTGTACTGGAAATAAATCCGGCTAATCATGACGCCGGTTTCCTGCTCGGACGTTGCTACGCCGAGCTGGGACAGAAAGACAAAGCGGTTGCAGCACTGGAATCCGTAAAAAAGGGGGCCGATGACGCGCAACTGTTACAACAAACGGATAATCTCATTCATCAAATAAGTACTAACCAATAAACAGTCCAATCCATGCCAAGCGGAAAGAAGAGAAAAAGACATAAGATGGCGACGCACAAACGTAAGAAGCGTCTCCGTAAGAACAGACATAAGAAGAAATAAGCGGTTGTCGGCGGAACCCGAGGGTTCTGCCGACGCCCTTTTGCTTCGTGCAGCGTGCATTCAGCCGCGTGCCGCGTTTTTTGCTACGCATTCTTCGGCCGGCGATGAGTCGCCGACCCCTGTCATCCAACGACTGCGCGCTCTGCTCTGTGTTTTCTCCGGTACCTGCTACGGGTTGCCTGTTTGTAAAATGAATTTTCGTTGAATAAGGAACTTGTTATCAGTTCCACCGCCGGCGATACTAAGATCGCTTTGCTTGAAGAGAAGCAATTGGTGGAGCTGAATAGTGAAAAAAAAGACCAGAATTTCCAGGTCGGCGATATTTATCTCGGTCGTGTCAGGAAGCTGATCCCAAGTCTTAATGCTGCTTTCGTCGATGTCGGCCATGAGAAGGATGCGTTCCTGCATTATCTCGATCTCGGACCACAGGTCAAGACGTTGCTGAATCTTGTCAAGCTCACCACCACGGGCAAGAACCCCGACGCCATGCTCTCCGGCATCACGTTGGAAAAGGATATCGAGAAGAGCGGCAAGATCAATTCGGTATTGACAGCCAACCAGTGGGTGTTGGTGCAGGTTGCGAAAGAACCCATAAGTACCAAGGGACCACGGATCACTTCCGAAATATCACTGGCCGGTCGCTATGTCGTGCTGGTGCCCTTCACTGACGTCGTTTCCATTTCCCAGAAAATAAAGAGTTCAGAGGAACGGCAACGTCTGAAGCGTCTGGCGATGAGCATCAAGCCGAGAGGATTCGGACTCATCGTCCGTACGGTGGCCGAAGGCAAGAAAACCGCCGAGCTCGATCAGGATATACAGGACCTGGTCGCCAAATGGAAGACCGCCTTTTCCAATCTTGCCAAAGCCAAGCCGCCCCAGAAGGTACTTGGCGAATTGAACCGCACTTCCACCATCCTGCGTGACCTGTTGAACGCCAACTTCAACGCGATTCACGTGAACGACCAGGTGCTCTACGAGGAGATCCGGTCGTATATCCAGACTATCATGCCGGAGCAGACGGAAATCGTCAAGCTCTATAAAGGGAAGCAGCCTATCTTCGAGCACTTCGGTATCGAAAAACAGATCAAGTCGACGTTCGGAAAGACGGTGAATATGGCTAACGGCGCCTATCTCATTGTCGAGCACACCGAAGCTATGCACGTCATTGATGTGAACAGCGGCGGCCGTGTGAAGTCGGCCGAAGGTGAAGCCTCCCAGGAGAATATAGCCTTGCAGGTGAACATGGATGCTGCCCGGGAGATTGCCCGGCAACTCCGCTTACGTGATATGGGTGGCATCATTGTCATCGATTTCATCGATATGCACAATCCCGTCAACCGGAAGAACCTGTTCGAACAGCTTCGCACCGAGATGAAGCGGGACCGTGCCAAGCATACCATACTTCCTCCCAGTAAGTTCGGACTCGTGCAGGTGACTCGCCAGCGGGTACGTCCTGAAACCAATATCGTCACTGCTGAGAAATGCCCGGCCTGCGAAGGGACCGGTGAAATCAAGGCCAGTATCCTACTGGTCGATGAGATCGAGAACAAGCTTCGTTATTTCGTGCAGGAGCAGAACGAGAAGGAGCTGGTGATCCAGGTACATCCGTATCTGGAGGCTTATCTCACCAAAGGTCTTTTGTGGAATTCCCTCATAGCGCGCTGGAAGAAGAAGTACAAAGCCAAGTTGAAGGTCCTGCCCAATACGGCCTATCATCTCATGGAGTATCGTTTCTTCAACCGCATGGAAGAGGAGATCAAGACCTGAAACGTCACTCCTGCGCGAAGAGCCTTTGCATAGGAACGGATTCGTTATTTTTACTTCAAATCCTTTAGTCATGAAAATCCTCAAGCGGGTATTGCTCGCACTTGCCATCCTGTTGCTGCTGGTTTCCGCGGTGGGTCTCTTGTTTTTCCCCTCACATATTGAGGTGAGCCGTTCGGTGACTATCAAGGCCTCGACGGAATCCGTTTTCGATTATGTGAACGAACTCCGTAATTTCAACGAATGGTCGCCTTGGTTTCAGCAGGATACTGCGGCGAAGTATGTCTTTGAAGGTCCTGCATCCGGAACGGGTGCCACGATGAGGTGGGAAAGCGACAGTTCGAACGTAGGCAAAGGTTCCATGGTTTTCACGGAGTCCGTTCCTTATAGCATCATACGACAGGATCTTGATTTCATGGGTGGTGGAATTGCGAAAAGCGAGTACCGGTTTTCGATTTCCGATTCCGGTACCGTCATGACATGGGCATTTGCCGTTGAGGCCGGTGCTAATCCGTTGTTACGGATATTGGGCGCATTCATGGACAAGATGGTCGGTAGCGATTTCGACAAAGGACTTGCTCGACTGAAGGCTATCCTGGAGTCCGCTCCCGCTCTGAAAGTCCAGCAAGTCGAGTTTCCGGAAATGCATTACTTGTCTGTACGCGCAAAGGCCGACCAACGCTCAATTTCTTCCGAACTGGGAAAAGGCTACGCAAAGATCATGTCCGTCATGCAACAGCAAGGCCTGGTCTTCGCGGATGCACCCTTTGCCATTTATCATACGCCACCACCCGTGTTCGATATGGAGATCGGCATACCGGTGGTGGATCCCGGTAAGTCGTCGGGTGACGTGAAGCCGGGCACATTGGGGCCCTGTAAGGCAGTCATGGTAAGGTATTTCGGGAGCTATGAAAAAACAAGCGATGCCCATGCCGCCATCGATCGTCATATCAAAGAAAACGGACTCGCTGTCATCGGCTCCCCCTGGGAGTCGTATGTCACGGATCCTGCTACAGAGCCGGATACCTCCAAATGGGAGACCGACATTTACTATCCCGTTAAGTGATTCATGCCTGCTGCTCCACGTATCCCTCTGACACCGGAAAAGGCCTGGTTGAAGGCCCTGCGCTATTGTGCCTTCCAGGAGCGCAGTCAGCAGGAGGTTCGTGACAAATTATATAGCTGGGGATTGCATCGTCGGGAAACAGAGGAACTTATTTCGAGACTTATCTCCGAGAACTTCCTGAAAGAGGAGCGATTTGCGGAGGCATTTGCCGGCGGCAAGTTCCGTATTAAAAAATGGGGCAGGAACAAGATCCGTCAGGCGCTAAAGGTCAAACAAGTTTCAGAGCCGCTTATCCGACAGGCATTGGCAGCCATTCCGGAGAAAGAATACCGTGTAACGCTGCGTAAAGTGCTGGAAGAGCGCTCCGTGAAGGTGAAAGAAGCTCATCCGTTGAAGCGACGCCATCAGATTGCCGCCTATGCGGTGTCACGCGGTTTCGAACCCGAACTGGTGTGGGAGCTGTTGGGGGAAGAGGAATGAACTAAAACCAGCCACCAACCACTAACCACTAACTACCAATAATTCCTATCTTTGCCGCCGCTATGACAGTAGAACAACTCAAAGAACTTAAGGGGCGCTCGGAAGTGCTAAGGGGGCATCTTTGACATCGATGGCAAACTGAAAACCATCGCTGACGAAGAAGCACAATCCCATGCTCCCGGATTCTGGGATGATCCCAAATCCGCGGAAAAACTGATGAAAAGCATCCGCCAGAAGAAAGTCTGGACGGAAGCCTATGACAACGTTAATCGCTCGATTGACGATCTTGGCGTACTCTTCGAATTTTTCAAGGCAGGAGAAGTGGAAGAGACCGAAGTCGACCACCACTATAAGCAGTCCATTGACCTGCTCGAAGACCTCGAATTCCGGAACATGCTGAGTGCCGAGGAAGACCGCCTTTCAGCCATCATCAATATCAATTCCGGTGCCGGCGGCACGGAAAGCCAGGACTGGGCTTCCATGCTAATGCGTATGTACCTCATGTGGGCCGAGAAACACGGCTACAAGGTGACCGAACTCGAAATGTCAGAAGGCGATACGGCCGGGATCAAATCCGTGTCGCTGCAGATCGAAGGCGACTACGCATTCGGCTATCTGAAAGGGGAGAGCGGAGTGCATCGATTGGTACGTATTTCCCCCTATGACTCCAATGCCCGTCGCCATACTTCCTTCGCTTCGGTTTTCGCCTATCCGCTCGTGGATGAGACGATCAATATCGAGATCAAGGATGCGGATATCGAAATCCAGACTTCCCGCTCCGGTGGTGCAGGCGGACAGAACGTGAACAAAGTCGAAACAAAAGTGCAGATCACGCACAAGCCAACCGGTATCGTCGTGGTGTGTCAGGTGGAACGTTCACAGGGTGGCAACCGCGAACGTGCCATGACCATGCTTCGTTCACAGCTGTATGAACTGGAGATGCGTAAAAAGAACGAGGCCAAAGCGGCCGCTGAAGCCACCAAGAAGAAGATCGAATGGGGCTCCCAGATCCGTAATTACGTACTTCATCCTTATAAGCTGGTAAAGGATCTCCGTACCGATGTGGAGACTTCTGATACGCAGGGCGTACTGGATGGCGATATCGACCAGTTCATCAAGTCCTATCTGATGGAGATGAGCAAGAATTGAGGCTGACATCAGAAGTCAGAAGGCTTTTTCTGACTTTCCCAAAAAACACAGATCCATGCAATTCCGAAAAGAGAAAGATACGATGGGGACCGTCGAGGTTCCCGCACATGTCTATTGGGGAGCACAGACCCAGCGTTCCATCGATAATTTCAGGATCGCGCAGGACATCAACCGTATGCCCCGTGAGATCATTCAGGCATTCGCATTCCTTAAGAAGGCCGCGGCCCTTGCCAATCTGGACGCGGGCGTATTGACGAAAGAGAAATCGGATGCGATAGGCGTTGTTTGCGACGAGATCCTCAAGGGGGATTTGGATGATCAGTTTCCGCTGGTCGTCTGGCAGACCGGTTCCGGAACGCAATCGAACATGAACGTTAACGAGGTGATTGCCTATCGTGCACACGTTATCGGCGGCGGACAGCTTACCGACGAGAAGAAATCCGTTCATCCGAACGATGATGTCAACAAGTCGCAGTCGTCCAATGACACCTTCCCGACGGCCATGCATATCGCGGCCTATCGCATGCTGATCCATGCCACGATTCCCGGCATCCGTAAATTGCGCGATACGCTGGCGAAAAAGTCACTGGAGTACATGTCGATCGTAAAAATCGGCCGTACGCACCTGATGGACGCTACTCCGCTCACGTTGGGTCAGGAGATATCCGGCTATGTTTCACAGCTGGACCACGGAATCCGGGCCATCGAACATACGCTTCCGCATCTTGCGGAATTGGCATTGGGCGGAACAGCAGTCGGTACCGGCATCAATACGCCTAAAGGATACGATGTGAATGTCGCAAAGCATATTGCTGCGTTGACCGGACTTCCCTTCCGTACTGCCGAGAACAAGTTCGAGGCGTTGGCCGCCCACGATGCCATCGTGGAGGCGCACGGAGCATTGAAGACGGTCGCCTGTTCGCTCATGAAGATCGCCAACGACATCCGTCTGCTTGCATCCGGACCTCGTTGCGGTATCGGTGAACTGCATATTCCCGACAACGAGCCGGGTTCCTCCATCATGCCGGGCAAGGTCAATCCGACCCAGTGCGAAGCGATGACGATGGTGGCCGCCCAAGTGTTAGGGAACGATGTCGCCATCAACATCGGCGGTGCGACCGGACATTTCGAACTCAATGTCTTCAAGCCGGTCATGATTTACAACTTTCTTCATTCGGCAAGGCTAATCGGTGATGTCTGTATTTCCTTCAATGATAAGTGTGCAGAAGGCATCGAGCCGCTACAGGAGAATATCCGGAAGAACCTGATGGGATCGTTGATGCTCGTTACTTCCCTG
>JBJOMA010000193.1:0-5306 GCA_046052625.1 Bacteroidota bacterium | reverse complement strand
CATTGCCACTAATGGCGATCTCTCCGGAAACTTCACCAACTTCCAAACGGCCGGTCTGAGTGTTTCAGGTGGAATCCCCGACAATGTCCGTTCCCGCAAACTGCAAGGCTATTACAAATATGCGCCCGCAGGAGCGGATTCGGCCCACATCACCGCATTGAAATGGAAGTATAATACGTCAACGCAGAGCCGTGATACGATTGCCTTCGGAGAACTGATTCTTCCGGGTGCGGTGTCTTCCTACCAGCTTTTCGAATTGTCCCTAACATACCGGGATTTCGCCAACCAGCCTGACTCCAGCCTGATCATTCTTACGTCCGGTTATCTTCCCTCTACCATAGTACTTACCAATCCTAGTGTCACTCCTCAGACGGAATTGGTCTTGGATGAACTCTCCTATACAGGCGTTGTCGGAATCGACGAAATCCCTGTACAACTGAACGCATTCGATCTTTTTCCCTCTCCTGCCTCCTCCTGGCTGGAAGTCAACATCGATCCCAAGGACGCTTCGATGCGCTTTGGTTGCAGCGTGCTGGATATCACCGGGAAAGAACTGCTTCGCAGAGACCACATCTCGACGAGGGAGCAGCTGGATGTCACGGCGTTATCGGCCGGAACGTATTTTCTTTGTCTGACGGATTCGGACGGACGCAACGTCGCACAGAAGCGTTTCTCTGTCGCTCGCTGATCCTTATTCCGGCTTGTAGAGAAGGTTCGGATACCGGCGGAAGTGTACTTCTTTCACCAGTTCCATCATGCGTCTGCGCAACTCCTCGATGTTGCTTCGGTTGGTTGCTGAAATGAAAACACATCCGTTACCCAGTTGCGCCATCCAGCTTTTCTTCAGGTCTTCCAATGAAAGGTTCTGTGCGGTAGCAGGAGTCAGATCGTCCGGTTCTTTCTCGATGAACCGGTAGGCGTCGATCTTGTTGAACACCAGCAGTGTCGGCTTGTCGGCCGTCCCCAGTTCCGTCAGCGTCTCTTTTACGACGTTCAGCTGGTCCTCGAAATGCGGATGTGATATATCAACCACATGTACCAGTATGTCCGCTTCGCGCACTTCATCCAACGTCGACTTGAATGATTCTATGAGGTTGTGCGGTAATTTTCGGATGAAACCGACGGTATCCGAGAGCAGGAAGGGGATGTTTTCCAGCACCACTTTACGGACTGTTGTGTCCAGTGTAGCGAACAGCTTGTTCTCGGCGAAGACCTCGCTCTTGCTCAGCAGGTTCATCAACGTCGATTTGCCGACGTTGGTGTAACCTACCAAAGCTACACGCACCATTTCCCCGCGTTGCTTCCGCTGTGTGGCGCTCTGCTTTTCGATCTGTCGCAACTGCTCCTTCAGTTTGGAGAGCTTGTCACGGATGGCACGGCGGTCCGTTTCGATTTCCGATTCGCCGGGACCGCGCATCCCGATTCCGCCCCGCTGTTTTTCGAGGTGCGTCCACATGCGTGTCAGCCGCGGCAACAGGTATTGATACTGGGCCAGTTCGACCTGCGCCTTTGCCTGCGCGGATCGTGCACGCTTTGCGAAAATGTCGAGGATCAGATTGCTCCGGTCGAGTACGCGGCATTCCAACGCTTTCTCGATGTTGCGGATCTGTGTTCCGCTCAGCTCATCATCGAAGATGGCGATATCGATTTTCTGGTCTTTGATGAAATTCTTGATCTCGTTCAGCTTGCCGCTGCCGATGAAGGTCTTGGGGTCGGGCGATTCCATCCGCTGGGTGAATCGTCGGACAGTTCGGGCACCGGCCGTCTCGGCCAGGAACGCAAGTTCATCAAGGTACTCGGTGAGCAACTCTTCCCGCTGCCCTTTGGTCATTAACCCGATCAATACGGCAGTCTCCTGCTCGCGCGTGGTCTTGAAAGGAGCGTTGGTAGGCAACTCTATGATCCGTTAAATCATTCGGCAGCAGGCATGGCCGACATGTTCTTCATGTTGGAAACATAAAGTGCGACGTCCGCTATGTCTTCGTCGGAAAGGAACGAGTAGGAGGGCATCGGCATGGCGCCCTTTACTCCCCCGTAAACCACTGTTTGTATGGCTTCGACCGGCAGTGAAGTCTGTTGCAGGTTCGGAGCGCCACGATAGGATTTGTCGCCATTCTCACCGTGACAGAAGACGCAATTTTCAAAATAGACCCGCTTGCCATGCGTTAGTGCACTGCCGTCGTCTGTCGTGATGATGACCGATTTGGCGATGAATGGTTTCTTTTTCGACATCTCCGCCATACCGTAAGCGGCGATGATGAGGAAGAAAGAGAGTAGGGCGACTGATTTCTTCTTCCGCTTGAAGCCCAGTACCGCCAGTGGAATGGCTGCAACGACCATCACCAATTTGACGATCTGCAACGTCTTCACGCCACCGGCTTCTACGAACAGCCAGATGCCGGAGACAAGGAACACGAAGCTGACAATCATTTCCGGAACCTTGGTAATGCGGGAGAAGCGGTCCAGCATCGGCTCATTCGCGAAAAGAAGAATGGTCTTTACGAGGTAGATGACCACGAAAAGCATCACCGACCAGATATGGATGGAAGCAAGAAGTGTGGAGTCCATGAGTATTTGTTTTCCCCAAAAATATGCTTTTTGAGCAGCTCTTTGAATCCCTTTATCGCACACTTGTCCACAGCAGAACCGTCGTCAATATTGGTTATCTTCGTAAGGTATTCAATCCCATCATGAGATTCCATCTTCTAGCCCTGGCAGCCCTCTTCGGCTGTTTTCCGACCGCCTTTTCGCAGGTCACCTATCCTACTAACGGCGCACCCGATCCCAGACACACGGTCTTCGCCCTCAAGGGCGCTAAAATCTTTGTCGATTACAAGACTGTCATCGATTCTGCGACCGTCCTTTTCAAAGACGGGGTCATCCTCGACGTAGGGAGGGAGGTCGCCATCCCGGAAGAAGCTGTAGTCTTCAATCTTGCCGGACGTACGATCTATCCCTCCTTCATAGATATCCATTCTGATTATGGCATGCCGGAAGTAAAACGTCCGGCGGATGATAACGGCTATCCGCAGTTCCTGTCCAATACAAAAGGGGCATATCACTGGAATCAGGCGATCCGCGCTGAATTCGAGTCGTACCGGAACTTCGCAGTCGATCCTAAGAAAGCGGAGGAACTGCGTCGGCTGGGGTTCGGCTCCTTAGTAGCCGTACATAAGGATGGCATCGTTCGCGGAGCAGCTGCGATGGTACTGTTGGGCAGCGGCAAGGAGAATGAGCAGGTCATCAAAGACCGGGTTGCCGCTGAATTCTCATTTGACAAGGGCAGCTCTTCACAGGATTATCCTTCTTCCTTGATGGGGGCAATCGCTCTTTTGCGGCAGACCTATTACGATGCACAATGGTATCGCAGCGGAGGCTACAAGAAAGAGTTCAACATATCGCTTGCAGCGTTCAATTCATTGCGTGACCTGCCGGCGATATTCGATGCCGGCGATAAGCAGAATGTTTTGCGCGTTGCAGCAATCGGAGAGGAGTTCGACGTGCCTTTCATTGTGAAGGGAGGAGGCGATGAGTACGAACGTATTAAAGAGATCAAGGAGTCCGGTTTGCGTCTGATCTTGCCGCTCAATTTCCCTGAAGCTACCGACCTTTCCGACCCTTATGATGCAATCAATGCGAACCTTCATGACCTTAAACATTGGGAGCTCGCTCCTGCCAACGCCGGAGCTTTCGAGAAGGCAGGAATCGAGTTCGCCCTGACGCTTAGCGGACTGAAGAACCGTAACGACTTCTTCAAGCAGTTGCGCAAAGCGGTCGATAACGGCCTGAGCGAACAGCAGGCCCTCAAGTCGCTTACGTTGGCTCCTGCCGCCTTCCTGAAGGTTCAGGATAAAGTAGGGGCATTGCGTCGCGGAATGGTCGCCAATCTGATTGTCACCTCCGGCAGTCTGTTCGACAAGGAAACAGTCGTCCTGGAAAACTGGGTCAAAGGCAACCGCTACCGCTTTGCTGATTCCGAGCAGCCGGATATTCGTGGAAATTATTCCCTCAAGACCGCGGGCGAAAAGTCTGACCGAATCCGTATTTCCGGCGACCGCATGAATCCGGAACTTGTTCTCTTCGAAGATACCGTTGCCGTGAAGGCACAGTCCTTTCAACGCAACGGAAATCTCGTCTCTTTCGCCTTTGAAAGGAAGGCTTCGGAACCCAGAGGCGTATGCCGGTTCAGCGGTGTCATGGCTGCCACCGGTTGGAGCGGTGAAATGGTCCGAGAAGACGGTTCCTGGACGCCGTGGTCATTGACCTTCGATTCGGCCGCTACGGTCGTTGCAAAGAAAGATACCGTCCGTAAAGCTGTCGCCGACCTGAAGAACATACGTTATCCGAACACGGCTTTCGGCTGGATAGAAGTGCCCAGGGCAGGCAACGTACTGTTCCGGAACGCTACCGTATGGACTAACGAGGCAGAAGGTATCCTGGAAAACACCGATATGCTGATCGCCAACGGAAAGATCTCCCTCATCGGAAAGAACATCACCCCGCCTGCGAATACCGTAATTGTTGATGCAACCGGGAAGCATCTTACCGCCGGAATCATCGACGAGCATTCCCATATCGCCGTCAGCAATTCCGTGAACGAGGGTACGCAATCCTCGTCGGCGGAAGTACGCATCGGGGATGTGTTGGACGCGGATGATGTCAACATCTACCGCCAGTTGGCGGGAGGTGTCACCGCTTCACACTTGTTACACGGCAGTGCGAATGCCATCGGCGGACAGACACAGTTGATCAAGTTGCGCTGGGGACGTTCTCCGGAAGAATTGAAATTCGAAGGATGGCCGGGCTTCATCAAGTTCGCACTGGGCGAGAACGTCAAGCAGGCGAATTGGGGAGACCGCCAAACGACCCGTTTCCCACAGACCCGCATGGGTGTGGAACAGGTGTACATGGATCATTTCACCCGTGCCCGCGAATACAGCCAGCAATTGAAAAAATGGTCATTGGCCGATGCTGGTGTCCGCAGTCAGTCGGTACCGCCCCGCAAGGATTTGGAATTGGACGCGCTCTCTGAAATCCTTGAAAGCAAGCGTTTCATCACCTGTCATTCGTATGTCCAAAGCGAGATCAACATGCTCATGCATGTCGCCGATTCGTTCGGATTCAAGGTGAACACGTTCACGCATATACTGGAAGGATATAAAGTCGCCGATAAGATGAAAGCACACGGACTGCGCGGAGCCTCCTCCTTCTCCGACTGGTGGGACTACAAGTTCGAGGTCTATGAAGCGATACCATATAACGGAGCCATCATGCAGAAGGAGGGCCTGACCGTCGCCTATAACTCC
>JBJOMA010000192.1:0-4962 GCA_046052625.1 Bacteroidota bacterium | reverse complement strand
CTTCAACAAGATCGGAGAGAAAGTAGTCGAACACCGTGCCCGCAAATACGGTTCCACCAAGTTCGGTCTGGAACGGTTCATAAACGGCTTCCTGGATCTTCTCTCCATCACCTTCGTTTCCCGTTTCGGTAAACGTCCCATGCACCTGTTCGGTATGTTGGGCACATTCATGTTCTTCATCGGACTGGTCGCTACCGCTTTTCTGGGAATCGGAAAGCTGTATGCCGTCTACCACCACCTTCCTGCGCGTCTCATCACCGATCGTCCATCTTTCTACATCGCTTTGACGACGATGGTCATCGGCACGCAGCTTTTCCTCGCCGGTTTTCTGGGAGAATTGATTGCGCGTAATTCACCGGAACGCAACCGTTACCAGGTCGACAGTCGCATCCATCTTTGAACCGTTCTTTTCCGATGTTCATCGGCACTACATCGAACGGCAAGTATCTTCTGGCAGCTGTCTTTTCGCTGTTTTTTCATTTCTATTCATCCGGCGACTCTAGAATCTCAGGGAAGGTCACCAACGCACAAGGCGAACCATTGCCGTTTGTCAACGTCGTTGTTCGGGGCAGTGCCACCGGCACGACCACAAACGTTGACGGGACCTTCACCCTGACGGTGCCTGATGGTCGTTCTGTCGTTGTCTTCTCAATGATCGGATTTCATCAGCTTCAACGGGAAATCACACCTTCCGGAACAGACTTACGTTTGGATATCACCCTTGAGCCGGAGTCCTATCAGTTACGCGAGGTGCAAGTCAGGGCTGATGCCGAGGATCCTGCTTACGAGATCATCCGGAACGCACAGCGGAAGCGCAGTTATTACCTCAAACAGGTCAAGGCCTATACTTGTGAGGCCTACGTCAAATCCACACAGCGACTGGAGTCCTACCCCAAGAAATTCATGGGGCAGAAGGTCGATGTTGAAAACGAAATCGATACCTCTACCGGCATTTTCTATTTGTCGGAGTCGGTTTCAACGATTGAGAACTTGTGGCCGGACCGGTTCCGTGAGACGATGATCAGCAGCAAGGTCAGCGGTGAGCCGCGAGCGTACAGTTTCAACAGAGGCGCCGATATGCTTCGCTGGTCGTTGTATCAGTCACGTCTGACCTTGGACGAATTGGTTCCACGCGGTGTCATTTCTCCGATCGGTGAGAATGCACTGTTCTACTATCGGTACCGGTTGGAAGGCACTTTCGTGGAGGACGGTGAAACCGTCAATCGGATCGCAGTCATTCCAAGACGTAAGAACGATCCGGTATTCGAAGGCACGGTTTTCATTTCTGATGACACCTGGCGATTGCACAGCGCCGATCTTTTCATCACCCGCGACCACCAGTTACGTTTTTTGGACACCATCCGTTTCAGGAACACCTGGATGAAAGTGGAGGAGGGATGCTGGATGCCGTTCAGCAATCATTTCCGTTTCACTTTCGACCTCTTCGGCTTCAAGGGTGCCGGGGATATACTGGGCATCTTCGATAATTACGATGTCCATGCACCGCTCAAACCGGATGATTTTACGGGTGAAGTGTTGAAGGTGGAGGCGACATCAAACAAGAAGGATTCGGCCTACTGGGATCAGTTCCGACCGGTGCCGCTGACCACGGAGGAGCAGCGTGATTATATCCGTTCCGACAGTGTAAGGACGGTGCAAGAGTCGCCCGCTTATCTGGACTCTACGGACAGTGTAGCGAACCGTATAAGACCCATGTTTCTGCTTTCAGGTTACGACCACCGAAACTCCATTCGAAAGACTTATTGGAAAATCGAATCGCCGGTCAAGGCTATCCAGTTCAATACCGTACAGGGTTGGAACAGCCGGCTGACGTTCGAATACGGAAAGCAAAGGGAAACAAGGGACGGTAATCGTTGGGTGTTGGTAAGTGATTTACAGTATGGATTTTCAGATCGTCGCTTTCATCCTTCCATTACCTATTCGAGGCGTTACAATGACCTTCGTTTAAGTCGATTTTCATGTATCGTCGGTTCCAGGGTGCTTCAGTTCAACAGCCGCGAACCGATTTCACCGTTCATCAATTCTTCCTATTCACTGTTGGGAGGGAAGAATTACATGAAGGTGTATGCGCAACAGTCCTTTACATTCACTCACCGTTCGGAACCGGTGAACGGCCTCGTGCTGAGATCGAGCCTGACTATGGCAGACCGGTTACCACTTTCCAATACGACCGATTACACGTTCAGGGGCGACGGGGATCGGTACACGGTGAACGACCCCATCCTTGATGGCTCGGATACGGTGCGTTTCCGGCGGCATACGGCGCTGCTGCTGGACCTGAATATCCGGTATGTTCCCGGGCAACGGTACGTGACCTATCCTGATGCGAAGTATATCATGGGTAGCAAGTGGCCGACGTTCGAGGTGCATTACCGGAAGGGAAAAGATGTCAACGGAGCTGCGACAGATTTCGATTTCATGGAGTTTCATATGCGAGATGAAATGGATTTTGAACTGTTGGGAAGGTTTTCATATCTGGCGGGTGCAGGAACATTCCTCAACCGTCGCCAAGTCGCGTTCATGGACTGGCGGCATTTCAACGGAAACAGGACCTGGTTCAGCGGATTCCGGATAGATGATTTCATGGGGTTGGATTATTACGCGTTTTCAACCACGGGATCGTTCGTTGAGGGCCATGCCGAGCAGCACTTCAAAGGCTTTTTAATGAACAAGCTTCCGCTGATCCGTAAACTTCGTCTGGACGAAGTGGTCAGCGCTCACTATGTCGCAGTTAGTGGGAAGGAGGGGCTGCTGGAGTTCGGAGCGGGCATTGAAAAGCTGGAAGTATTCCGAGTTCAGGTATACGCCTCCTATTCGAACGGGAAGTTCGGTGCTCCCGGAATCGTGTTCGGGGTGAGGAATATGTTCTGAACAGAATGGTTCCATATTCTTTTATGGTTGTTTATCTTCGCCGTATATGAAACCGATCCAATATCTCAAGTCCAGGTCCCGTCAGCGTAAAACCTATACCACCTTTCTGCGCGGATTAATACAGAGAAAGGTACGCGGTCTGGACGGACTTGCGATCGCCCTGAATAAGGAGGCCTTCAAGAAGATCGATTGTCTGAAGTGCGGGAACTGCTGCTCGGTGATGTCGCCGACTTACAAGAAGAGCGATGTCAAGCGTATAGCCCGCCATTTGGGCATGTCGTTCGAGCAGTATTACGAAAAGTACCTTTACAAGGATGAAACCGGGGATTATATGAACCGGAAGACACCTTGTCAGTTCCTCAACCTGAAGGATAATAAATGCAGCATCTATCCGGTTCGTCCGGTCGACTGCCGCGGCTTTCCGCATACACACAACCGTGATTTCAAGTTGTACATCAGCGGAACCCACAAGCAGAATATTTCCTATTGTCCGATCACGCTGCATGTAGTGGAACGGATGCACCAGATCATCATCGAAAAGGGCCACCGGAACCTGTCGGCCTCCCTGGTACGCACCGTAAAACCAGAGAATTCAGGCTATCCGGGCTGAAATCGACGGTTTTGAATTCACTTTTCTCTTTGTATATTTAATGGTTAATAGTTTATACTGCCACCATTGGAGTAATATACTGTTGCCATGAAAAAGCATGCATTATTGCCTTTGCTGTTGCTGCCTGTCCTGTTTGGTGGGGTGAATGACACTTACGCTCAGTCAAAGACAACCTCCCAGTCCGACAGTGCCGTTAAAGCTCCGAAGGTGTCCGGAATGGTTTTGACACAGACGCAACCGGAATTTCCGGGCGGCGCGGACAGTCTTAAAATGTTTTTGACCCGAAACATGGTCTATCCGGAAGCTTCCAGGGTGGCACGCAAGCAGGGACACGTCTTCGTCGGCTATAAGGTGGACCGTACCGGTACCGTAAAGGACCCTTACATACTTTATAGCGTCAACGAGGAGATCGATGCGGAAGCGCTTCGTTTGGTTAAGCTGATGCCGGCCTGGATTCCTGCTACTGTAGCCGGTAAACCGGTCGATAAGAACTACGTACTCGAAATCGCTTTTGTCATTCCGGGTTCCCGGAAGTGATGCAAAGGTTCTTGATGAAAAAAGGCGGTCCGTTTCAGGCCGCCTTTTTCTTTTGCGGATTTAATCAGTCGACTTGCAATCGCAGGTTCGTAGTAATCCGGATGGCCGAACCATTAAAGAATGAGTAACCGAACGAAAGTCCCGAAGCAGGTAGCAAGTTTAGTAGCTTCACCTTAATGAAAGGGCGTAGACGATTTCCGTCTTTGATCTTGAGTGAGTTGTAAATTCGGATGTCCATTAATAAAAAAAAGCGACCAGAGGTCGCTTTTTAAGTGGATGGATACTAGACATCAGCGGTCAACGACCAGCTTCTTGACTTCCCGGCTTTCACCATTGTAAAGAGCGACGAAATAGATGCCCTTGTTGAGGTCCGCGAGGTCGATACCGAACTTGTTCATGCCGGCGACAACATTCACATGTCGGTCATAAACGGTTTTACCGACCATGTCGATGATCTGAAGGGTCATGGCTGATGAATGATCAGCATTATACAAGACATTGACCTCGCTTCTTGCAGGATTCGGGGATAGGTTGAGTTCATTGACAATCATATCGCTGATCGATTCAACTGTCTCACCTGAGGCGTCCTGAGCACCACGGAAAGTGGTGCCGGCCGAATTCACGCGAAGCGTGTAACAATTTGAAGTGTTATTTGCGCCGTTATACCCGTACACCTGGATGTAGTAGGTGGTAGCCGACGTGGTGTTTCTTATGATCACTTCTGCCGTGGTACCGCTGTTCTGGGAAATGGCCAACTGAGATCCGCTGCTGTTGTAAAGACGGATATCGTAGTCCGCAGGAAGGTTGGTAAGATCGATGCGAATATTGGTATTGGGCGATGTCGTAGTGAACTTGAACCAATCCTTGTCCGTGGTGCTGCTGATCAGGCCGAAAATGTTCGTGTTGGTGTTAATCGTCTTGGA
>JBJOMA010000191.1:0-7617 GCA_046052625.1 Bacteroidota bacterium | reverse complement strand
TCCGCGACCTTGAATCCGTAGGCCCCGGCAACACGGCAGCGTTCAGTATTCCGGGAATCGGAAGCAACCACATTATCTGGGATGTCACCGATCCGACCGAGGTAGTCAATCAACTCACCGTTAACAACAACGGCACCTACGGTTTCAGTGCCGCTTCGGATGAATTGCATGAATATATCACCTTTACTCCTGCCGCTGCCGCTGATCCGATCGCTGCGGGCAAAATGACAAACCAGAACCTGCACGGTTTATCGCAGGCGGAAATGGTCATCATCACCTACCCCGGCTTCCGTAATCAGGCGGATGAGCTGGCGGCTTTCCACCGAAACCGCGGACTGACGGTGCACGTCATCGATACCCGCCAAGTCTACAATGAATTCTCATCCGCCGCCCAGGATGTCTGCGCGATCCGCAACCTCATGAAAATGTTCTATGACCGTGCGACATCACCCGCTGACATGCCTCGCTACCTTTTGCTGATGGGCGATGCTTCCTATGACAATAAATACCGCATCACGGACAACACCAACTACATCCCCACCTTCCAGTCGATCGGATCTCTCAACCAGACCCAGACCTATACCTCCGACGACTTCTTCGGTCTGCTGGACGATAGTGAAGGTGAATGGTCCGGACCGGAGATCGTCGACCTGGCTGTAGGCCGCTTGCCGGTCAAGTCAACTGCAGAAGCGCAAGCCGCTGTACGTAAAATCGTGGCCTATGGCGGCGCCTACCTGGATCCCTCCAAAGCCGCCACGACGACCAACCTGAGCGACTGGCGCAACATCATTGCCTTTGTCGCAGATGACCAGGATAACAACATCCACCTCAAACAGGCGGATCAGTTGGCCGATTCCGTCGACCGTAAATACCGGCTGTATAACATCGACAAGATCTATATGGACGCCTTCAACCAGATCACGACGCCCGGCGGGCAGCGGTATCCGGAGGCGCAGCGGGCGATCGTCGATCGCATCGAACGCGGAGCACTGATGCTTACCTACATCGGACACGGCGGTGAAGTGGGCTGGGCACATGAGCGGGTGTTGGAGGTCAGTGACATCAACGGCTGGACCAACAATGAACGTTTCGCTGCATTCCTCACAGCCACCTGCGAATTCACCAGGATCGACGATCCCAGCCGCACATCCGCCGGCGAATATGTCTTCCTGAATCCGAACGGCGGCGGCATCTGTCTTTTCACCACTTCACGACTGGCTTTCTCCAGCTCTAACTTCAACCTCTGCAAACAGTTCTATTCCCATGTATTCGAGCCGTTCGAAGGCCGGAATCCTACCTTGGGCGAAGTGTTCGAGCAGACGAAGATCGATGTGTTCTCGGACACCTATGTACGGAACTTCATCTTCGTCGGCGATCCGGCGCTACCGCTGGCCTATCCGCGCTACAACGTACGGACCTCGACCGTTAACGGTCATCCGGTGCAGGTGGCTTCTGATACATTGAAAGCGTTAAGAAGGATCACCATCACCGGCGAAATCACTGATGATTCCGGAAACAGGATCAACGGATTCAACGGATTCATCACACCCACCGTCTACGACAAGAAAGTGACCTATTATACGCTTGGCAACGACCAAAGCCTGACCAGCGATCCGTCGTTCCCAAGACCTTTTTCGGCGCAACGGAATGTCATCTACAAAGGCAAAGCGAGTGTGACGAACGGCACGTTCAGTTTCAGCTTTGTCGTACCTAAAGACATACAGTTCCCCTTCGGTTTCGGCAAGATCTCCTACTATGCACAGAACGGCGTATCGGATGCGACCGGCTACGACACATCGGTCGTAGTGGGCGGCTACGACAACAACGTCTCTGCGGATGATGCGGGCCCGCAAGTCCGTCTCTTCATGAACGATGAACGATTCGTCCGCGGAAGCATGACCGATGAGAATCCGAAGATGCTGGCGTTCATCTCGGACTCCAGCGGCATCAACGCCGTCGGCAGTGGCATCGGACACGACATGACGGCCGAGCTGGACAACGATGCCGGTAAGACGTATGTGGTGAACGACTATTATGAAAACGATTTGAACAGCTATCAGCAGGGAAAAGTGATGTTCCCTTTCGAAGAACTTCCCGCCGGTCCACACACGCTGAAATTCAAAGTTTGGGACGTTCACAACAACAGCTCCGAAGCCTTCACCGATTTCATCGTGGCAGAATCGGCCGAGTTGGCATTGGACCATGTGATGAATTATCCGAACCCCTTTACCACTTCCACCACCTTCATGTTCGAGCATAACCGGCCGAATACCGCCCTGGACGCACAAGTGCAGATCTTTACTGTTTCCGGCAAGCTGATAAAGACCATCAATGCCACAATATTCAATGAAGGTTTCCGTTCAGAAGACTTGTCTTGGGACGGACTTGACGATTACGGTGACCGAATCGGCAAGGGCGTCTACGTGTACAAATTGAAAGTCAGGGCCCCTGAAGGCGCAATCGCAGACAAATTCGAGAAACTGGTGATTCTGCGGTGATTAGGGATGTTCTGATTTGTAACTTATATTTGCCAGCCAATCCCACGAACTGAAAATGCCAATAACCAGAAAATCACTTCTTGCGGTCGTTTCCATCGTCCTCTGCGCCTTTTCCACCCGTGCACAGATTTCCTCCTTCAAGGATTCCCTGCTGGGTCAGGTCAATACCATCACCACTGCCGTCCCGTTCTTGCTGATCGGTCCTGATTCAAGGGCAGGTGGCATGGGAGATTATGGTGCAGCAACTTCACCGGATCCGAATTCCGTTCATTGGAACGCTTCCAAACTCGCATTCGCAGAAAAGGATGCCGGTTTTTCAATTTCATACACTCCCTGGTTGCGCGCCCTGGTGAACGACATCAACCTGGCCTATCTTGCAGGCTACAAGAAACTCAACGATGAGCAAACGCTTGCCGGTTCACTCCGGTATTTTTCGTTGGGGAACATTGACTTCACGAACGAGAACGCCGAGAAAACCGGATCCTTCAATCCGAACGAATGGGCGCTCGATCTGGCCTATGCCCGCAAGCTTGGAGAAAATTTCTCCGGCGGACTGACGCTTCGTTACATCTACTCGAATCTGACCGGCAACCAGTCGATTTCAAACGGCACCATCCAGACCCGTCCCGGAACTTCCGTAGCTGCCGACCTATCTGCCTATTACACCACGGAAATCGATGTCTCCGGCAAGGATGCCAAGATGTCTTATGGCCTGAACATCTCCAACATCGGATCCAAAATATCCTACACGGATACCAAATCGAAGGATTTCATCCCGACCAACTTCCGCTTTGGCGGCAACTTAGAGCTTGAGTTGGACGACTACAATACTATCGCATTCGGTCTTGACATCAACAAACTACTCGTGCCCACCCCCCCGGTTTACCTGAAGACGGATGACGGTCGTGACAGCTTGGACATCGACGGACGAAAGATCATCCAGTACGGCAAGGATCCCACACAGATATCAGTCGCCAACGCGCTTTTCTCCTCGTGGAGTGACGCTCCTGCCGGCTTCAAGGAGGAATTGAAAGAGTTCATCTGGTGTACCGGTGTCGAGTACTGGTACGACAAGCAATTCGCCATCCGTGCCGGCTATTTCCACGAAGCAGCCACCAAAGGCAACCGACAGTACTTCACGCTAGGTGCCGGTCTCCGTTACAACGTCTTCGGTCTCGATTTCGCCTACCTCATCCCTACGGAGCAGCGCAATCCGCTGGAGAACACCCTTCGGTTCACCCTTGTGTTCAACTTTGAAGGACTCAAGGCTGAAGCAGAAGATACGGAGTAATCATCCGGATCGCTTAATAATCAAGGGGCCAAGTCGGCCCCTTTTCTTTTGGATTCGGCTTCCGCTATAAACAGTACCTTCGCAACTGATAAACAAGACGGTCATGCGCATCGGTATCGGCTTTGATGTCCACCAGCTTCGCGAAGGTCATCCCTTCTGGCTCGGCGGCATCCGAATTCCCCATGAAAAAGGCGCCTTCGGGCACTCGGACGCCGATGTGATCATCCATGCGGTGTGTGATGCGCTGCTCGGCGCAGCCAATCTCGGAGATATAGGGAAGCACTTCCCCGATACCTCAGCGGACTTCAAGAACATCGACAGCAAGATCCTGCTCAACCGTGTCTGCACCCTCATCGACGGTGCGGGCTATGAGATCGGAAACATCGATGTCACACTTTGTCTGCAACGGCCTAAGGTTGCGCCTCACCTGGAAGAAATGATCCGGGTCCTCTGCGGAGTGATGAACTTACCGGAATCGGACCTCTCGATCAAAGCGACGACAAACGAAAAGATGGGGTTCATCGGAAGAGAAGAAGGCGTGACCGCGTATGCAGTAGCCCTGATCTTCCGGAAAGGTCAGAAAGAAAAAGCGTAACCGGTACTGATGATGTATTCGTCCAGCCACGGTGAACGGTTGTGCTGGAGCATATAAGAAACATCTACCGCGTGACGGCGGTTGAATTCATATTCTATCCCTGCCTCGTACCTGAAACGGGTGATATCCCCGTTTCGATAGGGAGTATCCAGCGATCTCAACAGCAGAAATGATTCGCATGAAACATGCGGAGTCCATCGACGTTCGGTATTGTATTGAATTGCCGCTTTGGTACGAAAGAACCAATCCGGGCCTATGGACTCACTGCCTAACTGAAGATCCTCTGCTCTGCCCTGCAATCTTCCGCGGACAGAAACAGTAAATGGTTTCACTTTTTTCCTCCAGGACAGATCCGCATAAATACCGTGCCTGTAAGACCAGAATTCAATTTCATTACGCTGTATGAACCGGTAACTGATGGCGGCCCGGAGATTTTTACGGATGGAATATTGCAATCCCAGCTGCGTGAAACAGAGATCGACGGTTTCCAGATTACGGTTGGTACGGACCTGCTCCGCCAGCGAAAGCCCCCATTTACCGGTGAGCCTGTGTTGGACGGAAATGCTGTACCACCAACCGAAGTCCTGATCTTGAGCCCATACTGACGGCAAAGCCGTCACCAGCAAGGCGACGGCCGAAATAAAAAGTCGGAAACAATGACCCTTTGTCATCAGCTTTTGCCGACGGTATCCTCGTAATAATAGGCTTTAACGACTGCGATATCCTTCAGGAAATCGATCTTGGTGATGGAGACGCGGTGGATGTTCAACCCCGTGCGCTTCCGTAGATCCGCAAGGAATTCCTCCTTATGCTCCGGCTTGATCAGCTCGATGTTCTCATACTGTATGGACCGCACGAGTTCGTTACGCATGAACAGGTTACCGTCCAGGGCATAGGTGAAACCGATGATGATAAGGTTGATGACCGAAAGCTCGAAGTAGGTCGTCTTGCTGACCGCTGCGATCAATCCGATGGCGATCGTGACAAAAAGATAGGTCATGTCTTTTGTCGTCAGACCTTCCGTGCGAAGCCGCAGGATGGAAAAGACAGCGAACAGACCGAAGGCCGCTCCCATCGACATGTCCACCTTGTTCAACAGGTAGGTGATGACGAAGATGATGATGTTGAAAAGGAAGAACGTGAAGATGAAATCCTTTTTCTTGTGTATCCTGTAATAGATGGAGCCGACCAGGATCAACATGGCGGCCAAATCGATCAGGAGCCGGATGAAGAACTTGTCGGACAGCTTGTCGAACAGTTCGATGGAATTAGTTAATTCATTCATGATGCTTTCAAGAGTTTTTGCAGGTATAGAATAGTAGGTTTGAAACGGTTCTTTTTTATTTCCGGATGCAGGCTGATGACGCCGAGACAGTATTTACTGATGGAATTCTCTCGGATTCCTTTGGATTTCATAAGCGTCATGAACGGACTTTTGTCGAGACCGCTTCCCTGCTTCACCTCCGCGATGACGAGGCCGTTGTAGTCGACCTTTCGTCCATCCTCGATGAAATGCAGTCCGGTATCGATGGTAAGACGCTCCTGGGAAAGCTTGTTCACAAATGTGATGCGCACATAGTTCACCCAGAGACGAGGCCGTAATACGGACGGGTCGACAGGTGAGGCTGAGCGGACGAGTTCTTCCGATTTCCCCGTGATCTCATGGACGATCTCCGGGCGCTTGATGCGCTCCTTGATGGTCCGTCCTTTATTATTCTTGAATTTCACCTCGAAATAGAACAGGTCGGATTCCACATACCTTCTGGAACGGAACTTATAGCGGTTCGTCTTGCCGTTATGATGCAACAGATACAGGTCGAAACGCTCAGTATCGAAATAGAGTGTTTCGTAATGACTGAAGCGCTTACCGGCTATGTCCAGCACGTAGTAATGCTCCTTCATCCCCTCGAGTACGGAGGGGAGGTGTCGCGCGTTGAACATGAACTTGGTATCGACACGGTTCAACAATTTCACACCGTCCATCTGCTTGAGAGTGATCGGGTCGAAGATCTGTAATATGTTCTCGAGTTTTTCCACGTTCGCTTCGCCGCCGTATCAGTATTCGTAGATGAATTTCTTTTCCGACATCAGATTATTCTTTGCATCATAGGTCTTACGTGATGTACGCATCCCCTTGTTGTCATAAAGGATGATGACTTTGCTGATGACGTTGTTCTTCGCGTCCATCTTCACTTCAGAATTCCGGTCCCCGGAAGCGGAATAGGTCCACACTTCACGTTCGACCAGATTGCCGGCGCCGTCATACCGGGCGGCTTCCGTCCGTTCACCGTCTGAATTGTATTTCAAAACTTCCCTTTTTTTGAGCTTCCCGTCTCCGGAATAGACCGCCTCTTCGGTGATATCTCCGTTGCCGTTATAGCTGTATACGTGCCGACTCTTCATCGAACCGCCATCCGTATATTCTGTTTCCTCCAACACGTTGCCGGCGGCATCGAACCGCTGAAAAGACTCTGTCAGAGTCGTGGTCTTCTCACCCGAGTAGGTGGTCACCATGACCTTGCAGGATTTTATCCTGTTCTTCTTTACATCCTTCCGGCTTTGTGCCTGACTGTCGGCAAAGGCGGCCAGCACCAAAATAAATATCAGTACTCTTTTCATTTGGCCGTTCAACGTTTGTCAAATAGGATGATGTCCGGAGCAGTGACTTCGGATTTGTTACTTGAAATGCTTGCACGCACGAACACCGGAATCTTCGGGCGGTTGGGGTCGATCATCTGCTCGGAAAGTCCGGTGGTGTCATCCGAGTAAGCGAACAGACGATAGTCACCCTTACGCAATTGCCAGAACTCATAGCTGCCGTCAAAACTGCACTTGAAATCATCATCATAGGTACTGTGATCCGCACCGTAAATGATATATACGTCCTCTTCAGAACCGACTATCGTATCGACGATTGACATAAGCGAAGGGTCATAGCGGTAAATCAGCACTTTACCCATGATGGCAGAAGTGCCTCCTTCTCCGGCATCCTTTTGGCAGGAAATTACCACTGCTCCTGTCGCGATAATGGCAAGAATTGAAAGATTCCTTACAAATTGTCTCATGATGATGGTTGTTGCCGTCCCCGGCAGGACCCCTTGTGTTCAGCCCGTTAGGGTTCAGCATTCAATTACACGTGTCTTGTACGGAGCAAGTGCCGAAAATGTTGTCAAATGATGGAATTCAATCCTAAAAAATGCTCCCCTACACCCCTAACCCCATTCGTTTTCCTG
>JBJOMA010000190.1:0-3347 GCA_046052625.1 Bacteroidota bacterium | reverse complement strand
ACAAGCACGTATGCAACCAGCGAAATGGCACCGACGATGAAAGAAATCATCGATGCATGAATCGGACTGCCGCCCGCCCTGCCCAGTTTGGCATTCAATCCGGCTTGCAACGGCAGAAAAGCCCCGGCAAGGAGGGTGAGCGAAATCCATAGTGCTTTGTTCATAGTGACGACAGTCAATGTACGATCCGTGGATGGCGGAAATCGTCAGCTTTTAGAAATCATTGGTTCGCCTTCTACGTAGCGCCTGAAATTCTCCAATATGGATTGCCAGCCGGCCACCTGTTGCTCCATGGAGTTCACTTCTTCCGGCTCAAAGACTTCCGTGATCCGCACGCCGTCTTCTTCCTCCGTGAACAATACGATCACCTTCCGTCCGTCTGCGATATGATATACCAATGACTCTCCGGGGACCACGTGCATGTACGTTCCCTGAAAGTCGAAACTCACCGAACCGTCCCTTGCCGCCATCGTGAAACGAAACTCGCCCCCAACCGAAAGTTCGTTTTCCGCATTCGGACAGTGCCAGTCGGGGGAAGCGAAGTTCCAATGAATGATATGCCCCGGGTCGGTCCAGGATTCCCAGACTGTTTTTAAAGGTGCGTTCAGCAAGGTACTGACGGTCAATGTCCCCATAAGGATCAAGAGAAAGTAATTGTTTTCGAAATATCGGTTGCAGACAAATGTAGCTTTAATAAAAATGCGAGAAGAGATGTTTTTTTATCGGCTTCCCCCTCCCCCATCGCCGAGATTCTTACCATGAAAACGCGGTCGCTTCAGGCGGTCCAATTGTGCGGAATCAGGTAGTCCAAATGTGCGGAATATCCGCTTTGTGACGGAGCTATGATACCGCGCTGTTAGGATACACTAAAAAACGGCAGAGCGCTACCAAGGTGTTCGGGCATCAAGAATCTGTGCGGAAGCATGATGGATGCGTGCATTCTTTTCCGTGTCTTTTTTCTCTTCCGGTTCACCCGAATCGGCATAGTACATGTCGATATCCCCCTTGTTTTTAATTGTAATCTTTCCGCGGTGCATAAAGCGGAAATGGTTTTTTACCAATTCGTACGTGCTGCCGCTGATGTTCACCTTGCCCGATTCGGAATTCTTCTCCATACGGGATGCTACATTCACCGTATCACCCCAAATGTCGTAGGCGTACTTTTCAAGTCCCACTACTCCCGCAACGACCGGTCCGGTATGAATTCCGATACGAATCTCGAAAACGGTCTCGCCCAGTTTTTCTTTAGCTGCTTTCCGTTCCGTCATGAAGTCCCGGATTTCAATGGCGGCTCTCATCATGTCCAACGCATGATGCTGACTGTGGGCCGGCACTCCACTGGCACACATGTAGGCATCTCCGATGGTCTTTATTTTTTCAATGTTATGCTTCCGTACTATCATATCGAAAGCGCTGAAACAGGCGTGTAACTCGTCTACTACGAGTTCAGCACAGATTTTCTCGCTGATTCCCGTGAAGTTCTTGAAGTCCGTAAACATGACCGTCGCCATCGTATAGGATTTGGCCTTAGCGGCTCCGGTTGTTTTCAGCTCCTCCGCTACTTCGGAGGGAAGGATGTTCCGCAAAAGAAGATCGTTTCTTCTGTTCTCTTCGGATACTCTCAGCGCATTGATGAACGACTCCTTTGACAATTTATAGCGGATATTGGATCCGGAAAATGCGAACAGAAGCAATATCCCCTGAAACAGGAGGGTGCTTCGTATATCGGTAATCTCCAGGACGGGTTCCTTTCGGACCCACAGGATGATGAAATAGGCGGCAGCATGACTGATGAGACTGAGTACGATGAGGTCCCTCGCTTTGATGATGTACAACAATCCTTTACTGATTGAGATAAGACTCAACACTAACAGATAATGGTGGACATTCTCCACGGCGGTAAATGCACACAAATAGCAGGCGACGACGGAGATCACTACCGATCCGCCGAATACATTGATAAAAGGTGTGAAACGTATCTTTTTCCTAAGCAGTATGGCCAATATCAACAACGCCGAAATGGCCAGGAAAAAGTAGAGGGTCCGGTGAAAATGTTGCGGAGTATCGTCTCTTTCAAAGAAAGCAAAGAACGGTGTCGCAATCGCGGCAATGGTCCAACTTGTGCCGGCCGAACGATACGATTGCTTCCGAACCTCGGATTCCCATTCCAGATCATAGAATGTAATATGGTCGGCCATATATAAATGTATTGCAGGAGGCAAGCTACAGGATTCCGAAGCGGGGGTGCTATGTCAAAAATCATATCGGATGATCGTATGCCCATAAGGGCTCGCCGTTCCTGCGGTTTCATCGGTCGGCCTGATATAAATCATGTCGTTAGATGCTTTTCTTAAAACCACGGAAGTTGAAGCTATGGAATACCAAAGTGACTGCTCCTTCATCTGCCTCAAAATACGGCGACCGCTTTCGATAAGCACCGCTCATAAAAAACGCGGGACCGGAATTGAGCGGCGGAAATTTGCAGCAGGGTGTATGACCAAGCCGATAGCGGGGTGGTAATTGCCGGAAGAGACGTATCCGCCCCGTATCGAACCGCTGTGCTGCCAAATCAAAGATTCAGCCCACATTCGATTGACAGATTTTTCGATGTCTTTCGCCGTCAACAAGTCCACTCATACTGTGTTTCGCGGAACTAAGAAAAAGGATATCCGCTAAAATTTATAACGCGGGAGGATTAGTCGATTGTCGACCAAATGATGACAAAGCGCTTTGGATCTGTTCAGAATTAATGCCTTTGGCCGGTACTAAATGACCACATTTATTTTGAGCATACAAATGGGTGATTTATCGCTCTTCCTGCCACAACACCTGCCGACGGTGAATGTCTGAGAAATTAGCACTGCTAATTCAAAACCATTACCAATGACGAAACAGCCCTCCGGCTTGGTAAACGATTTTCCAGCAAAATTAAATGAGATTGAAACGTTTTTTGCCACCTGAAAGCAGGGGGTATTTCGGCAATCACGCTATCTTACCCGTTGTCCGGTTCCCTTTAATTGGCTAAATTAGGCTCTGGTCGCGGATTACAGCATAGATCAAATTTTGCGTACCGCTCCAACCACCTTACTAAACCAATCCTCATGAAAAAGCTGAGCCTGCTCGGAGTTTTTGTCCTGTTTTTGCTATCCGTAACCGCACAAGTGCCTTCGTACGTACCTACCAATGGTCTTGTGGGCTGGTGGCCGTTCAACGGAAATGCTAATGATGAGAGCGGGAATGGGAATAATGGTGCGGTGAACGGGGCAACATTAGTAGAAGACAGAATCGGTAATGCCCTTAGCGCTTACTATTTCAATGGCAATACGGCTGAAATATGTATCGCTTCA
>JBJOMA010000189.1:0-4014 GCA_046052625.1 Bacteroidota bacterium | reverse complement strand
ATGAGCGTAAATGAAAAGATGCTGTAAACTGCAGTGATTCGACCACGTTTTTGTTCGTCCTCTACGGAGCTGCGCAACACCAAGTATGCGAAGTATACCAGCATACTTGCAGCGGCTCCGTTGAGCTTGGCGTCATTCACCCACCAGGCTCCCCAGGTGAAACGGGCCCAGATGGAACCGGTCACAAGTCCGATGATTCCGGTGAAAATCCCGGTATGAATGCAGGAGGAGGCACGGATATCGTCTCGCCAATCACCGTGCCGCAGGTAACGGATTCCGTAAAACAGTGATGCGATCATCAGCAGGATCATTGCGAACCACATGGTGACATGAAAAAACAGATTCCGTATTGTTTCATGCAAAATGGGAAGTCGTGGGACTTCCACTCTAAAGCCCTCCCATACTGTATACACTAGCAGCGCCATACAGAGCCATTTCCACCATTGCAAACCCAGAAACGAGAGACGGTTCGTGTTCATATTCAGTCTTTCCAAAGGTACGGAAATAGGAGGTATGCCAAGGCGCCGGTCAAGAGGTTGAGGCCGGCTAACAGCAGTGCGAATTTACCGGCAATGCTCCAGCCGAGACCGTCCATCGCGCACTTGGAGAAGCGAATCGTGGTCATCAGCAAAGGAATAAGGATCGGGAATCCGAGTATGGAAACCAGTCCGACGTTGTTTGAGGCCTTGGATGCGATCGCGGATACCATGGTGATGACACCGGAAAACCCGAGACTGCCAAGCAATACTCCGGCCAGGAACATCAGTCCGTCCTGAACGGGATTTCCCACAAGCAGTGAATAGACCGACAGATTGATGACGGATAGGGCTGCCATCAGTACCATGCCATAGAGAATTTTGGAAAGGATGACCGAACCGGGATCAGCTACGGTGTAATAGTACAGCATCCTCCCTCTGCTTTCCTGAAGGAAACTCTTCGCTACGGCGTTCACGGTGATGAATACCTGTATAATCCAGAAGAGGGCATTCCACGTCGGCAGATCAACGATCTGGCGGACGGCGAGGTAACAGATGAAGACCGTCGAAACTACATAAAGCAGCATGCTTCCCAGTACGGAGCGTTGTCTCCATTCCAGCAGGAATTCCTTCCTGATAAGTGTTTTGATTGCAGTGCTGTTCAAGGCCGTTGAAAATATTGGTTCAAATCAGACGATATCCCAGCTGCTGTCGGTTTCGGGTATCTCGATATTCCTGAAACCTTTACGGTTCAGTTTTTCACGCCACTCCACCTGCACATCGTAGTCTCCGTGGACGAGAAATACCTGCCGTACCTTATCTGCCTGTTGACAAGATAGATATTGCAGCATCTCCTCGTAATCGGCATGAGCCGAGAAAGAAGGAATTTGAAGGACTTCTGCTTTTACATCGTAGACTTTTCCAAAAATGGAGACCGTCTTTGCGCCGGCCGAAAGCTTTCCGCCGAGACTGTCGGGGGTACAGTAGCCCACCAGCAGGATGGTGTTTCTCTCATCGCTGATCGCATTCCTGATGTGATGCTTTACTCTTCCTGCTTCAGCCATTCCTGAAGCGGAAATGATTATAGCCGGTTCCTTTAGGTCGTTCAGTTTAATCGAATCTTCGGCACGGCGGACATATTGCAAGTCGTCGAAGCCGAAGGGGTCAGGATCCTTTCGCATCGTAGACAAGATGTCCTCGTTGAAACATTCCGGATGCGCTCGCATGATTGCTGTGGCATTGACGGAAAGCGGACTGTCCACAAAAACCTTGACAGGCGGGAGCTGACCGGCATTCTTCAGGTTGTTAAGCGAATAAACGACCTCCTGCGTACGCCCCAGACTGAATGCCGGTATGACGACTCTGCCTCCGCGTTCAAATGTGCGCCGAAGGATGTCAAGGAAGGATTGCTCCGAAGCGGCTACGTCCATATGGATACGGTTCCCATAAGTCGACTCGCAGATGAGTACATCGGCTTGTGGAAATGGTTCCGGGGATTTCAAAATCTTATCGGATTTACGGCCGATATCGCCGGTATAGAAAATACGTGTTTTCTTCTCGCCGTCAAGTACGGTGAGGTGGATCCCTGCAGCACCAAGAATGTGGCCCGAATCATAGAATTCGGCCGTCAACTGTCCGTCTATCTGAAAGGGCTTCCGGTAAGGAACAGTGAAGAACTGTCCCATCGCACGTTCGACATCATGAATGGTGTACAGCGGTTTGATCGGGGAAAGTCCTTTTTTTCTACGCTTGTCATTAAGATAGAAGACATCATATTCCTGGATGTGAGCCGTATCTGCCAGCATAATGGCAGCGAGGTCTCGCGTTGCAGCTGTACAGTAAACAGGACCGGTAAATCCTTGCTTTACAAGGCCGGGGATGTTACCGGAATGATCGATATGGGCGTGCGTCAATAGGACATAGTCCACACCGGCAGGGTCGAAACCGAAATGACGGTTCATGGGATCGGTATCCGCACCATGCCCCTGATAAAGTCCGCAATCAAGCAGAAGCTTCTTGCCGTTTGACAACGTGATCAGGTGCTTGCTGCCGGTGACCGTCCTGGCCGCCCCATGGAAAGATATTTTCATTGGTGAAACCTGGAAATTAAGCTTTCACGAAGGTAGCAAGATTACAGGGTGCTTATGGTCCGGAACCGGACTTTTCTACCTTTGCTTTTCAAGCGATTAACGAAATGAAACTCGATATCCTCGCATTTGCGGCCCATCCCGATGATGTGGAAATCACCTGTTCCGGGACCCTTATCCGGGAGGTGGGAAAGGGCAGGAAAGTAGGCATTGTCGACCTTACCGGTGGTGAAATGGGCACGCGTGGAAGCAAAGAGCTCCGAAGTAAGGAAGTACAGGCCTCATCCGCCATAATGGGCATCCATGCACGTGAGAATCTCGGATTCCGTGATTGCTTTTTCGTTGATGATGAATCGCATCGGCTGGAGGTCGTAAGGATGATCCGCAAGTACCGACCGGAGGTGGTGCTCTGTAATACCCCTTCGGATCGTCATCCGGACCATGGTCGTGCAAGCAGTCTCGTAGTCAATGCTGTTTTCTTATCCCGCCTGCCTCGTTTGGAGACAGAATACGAGGGCTCTCATCAAGCGCCTTGGGGTCCTCGTGCCGTTTATCATTATATACAGGACCGTTATCACCGTCCGGATTTCGTAATTGACGTATCGGAGGTCTGGGAAGAACGGATGAAAGCCATGATGGCATTCAGTTCCCAGTTCTATGATCCGGATTCCGTTGAACCGCAATCACCTATTTCCTCCCGGGAATTCCTTCAGTTCGTGGAAGGCCGCGCCCGTGAGTTCGGGCGACAAGCCGGATATGCATTGGCGGAAGGATTTTTGGTGTCCCGGATTCCCGGTGTGGATGATCTGTTGACACTCCGTTAATAGGTGGTTGATGTATTTAAAAAAAAGAGGCTGCCCTTGTGAGGCAGCCTCTTTTTTTTAAAGGGCAATGTCGATTAACGGACCACCATGCGGTTGGTAACCGTGTAATCGTTGGAGGTTACGCTGTAGGTGTAGACACCGGCAGCATAGCCGTTGGTATTGATCGTGACGGTGTTGACACCGGTCGTCATGTTGCGGAACGACTCCGTGTATACCGTTTTACCGACGAGATCCGTGACAGTTACCGTGACGCCGGAAGCTTTTTCCAGAGTGATGTCAAAGCTGGTCAGACCACTGGTCGGATTCGGGTAGTTCTGCGAAACCTGGAAGGTCGGCTTGCGGGAAGGGGCAGTAATTCCGTTAGCGACTGCAACCGGAACTTTGGCGAACACGATATCGGAAGCACCTGCTCCGGCATTATTCAACTGGTCACAGGTACCGGCAGTTGCCAGGCTGGTGCCGGGCTGCGTGTCGCGCTGATAAAGTACGTAAACGTGGCTGTCGACCGTGCGCGCAAGGTCAGCATAAACGGCCTCTTGGTATTCGCCGTTACCGCCGTCAGCTACCGTCGGAACGATATCGACCGGATCGGTCCAGGTCAGTCCGTTGTCGGAGGAGGTCATCAGG
>JBJOMA010000188.1:0-6101 GCA_046052625.1 Bacteroidota bacterium | reverse complement strand
GCGTAGCCGGTATCTGCAAGATCCGGATAAAAAAACGATCCGTTGACAGATTCGCCGTAATAGTACCCGTTAGCCGGTGTGCCTTGATTAAGGAGAACGGGGGGAGAATTATAGCAGACGGGAGTAAGTGACTGCAGATTAACCAAAGGAGAGGCATTGACAACGATGTTCGCCGTAGCGGTGGCATCACATCCGTTTCCGTCCGTATAATTGTAAACGACCGGAAACTGCCCGGCACCACTGGCGATCGTATTGAAACGGTTCGCACTAACATAGTTTCCGGTATAAATGCCGCCGTTCGGAGCGCCGCCGGAAAGCAAGACGTTACCGTTGTTGTCGCAGAACGCAGGAGGTGGTGTAAACTGAACGACGGGCGGATTCAATACCGTAAGACGCTGCGTAAGCGAACTGACGCAGCCGCTCGTGGCAGTATATCGATACGTGATATAGTAATTGCCCGGACCGCTGGCCGATGGATTGAACTGGCCGTTGGTGACGCCCGTTCCTGTGTAAACACCACCGGAAGGAGAGCCGCCGCCCAGGTTGAATGCTCCGAAATCCGGACAAAATTGATTGGAAGGCAACAACGTGAATGTGATAGCCGGCGTATCCAGCACAGTCAACGAACGTGTCGCCGTATTGGAACAGCCGGTAGAAGTGGATGTGTACGTGTATACGATAGTATGACTCCCCACTCCCGCAATGAGCGGATAGAAGGTATTGCTTGTAACTCCCGGACCTGAATATGTTCCACCGGAAGGACTTCCGCCGGTTAACTGGAAGGGTGCAACATTAAGACATTTGGAAGAGATGGAACTCAGTGTTACAGCAGGAGCGGAATTCACTCGGATGGTCGATGTGTCACTGCCTGTACAGCCGGAACTGTTCGTATACGTGTAGATGATACTGAACGTGCCGGAGATGGAAGAATAGAATGTCGTGCCCGTCACATTCTGTCCGCTGTAAGTTCCTCCGGATGGAGAACCTCCGGAGAGAGTGACAGGAGGGGAATTCGTACACGTATTACTGAACGAACCAAGGGTCACGGTCGGCGTCGGATTGACGGTCAGTGAAACAGAAGCGAAAGACGAACAACCATTCGTGTCGAAAACAGTAATAGTATAGGTACGGGATGATGCAGGCGTTACATAAGCGACAGAATCGAAGGCTGCCAGATTAGTATCGGGAGTCCATAAATAAGCAACTACACTGTCATTCACATGCGCCAGTAGCGTCGCCGTCTCTCCGGAACAAAACGTGGATATATCGGCAGTGAGGGTGACAGCTATCCCGATGGGAGTGGCTGAAGCGGAAGGATAAGTAGAGGTCAGGTAGTTGATGCCGCCGCCGTTACCGTTATACTCGAAAACAGCAACGTAATATTGCGTGCCGTTCGAAAGACCGGTAACGGAGACGCTGGTCCCGCTGTTGGCCCAGACAACATACGCCCCGTTGATGGTTGAACCGGATCCGTAGTTCGGATTCGCAATGTAAGAGATTCCGTCGACGGGCAGCTGGTTCGGTCCGATCGGAACAGGTGAAACCAATACCAGTCGCTGGTAGCCGTTACCGGAAGCCCAGTCGATGATGAATTGTCCGCAGGAAACCGTCACCTGTACGTTTGAAGCAGCGACCGTCGGTTCAGGAGCGGCCAGCAGCCGGAACTGCATCAGCAGCCCGAGTACGGTCAACAATAACCGGGAAGAAAAAGGGATTGACATGGAAGAATAAAGTATGAAGCGTTATTAGTATTGTGCTTTTCACTGAAGCACTTCGATCCGGGTGATTTCATCGCCTTGCCGGATAGCATCTATGACATCCAGCCCTTCAACGACCTTTCCGAAGCAGGTATGATTCCTGTCAAGGTGTGCTGTGTTCTTGCGGGAGTGGCAGATGAAGAATTGCGATCCGCCGGTATCCCTTCCTGCATGTGCCATGGAAAGCACACCTCGGTCGTGATACTGGTTGTCGCCCGTCAGTTCACATTTGATGCGGTAACCCGGACCGCCGGTACCTGTACCGTTCGGGCAACCGCCCTGGATCACGAAATCCGGAATCACCCGGTGGAACGTCAGTCCGTCGTAGTATCCTTTTTCGGCTAAATCAATGAAATTCTTGACCGTATTCGGAGCGTCTTTATCAAAGAACTCCACCGTCATATTTCCTTTTTCCGTGTGAATTATTGCTTTTTTCATGGTTTTTATCTCATACAAAGATAAGAGCCTTTCCTCAAAATTCGTGGAGCCGAAACAGCCCCCGACCACTAAAAATCAACAGCCTGCCAAAGAAACCGACAGGCTGTGATGATTTGCATTTAAAAATACCCGGAGAATCAGCGGATAATGAAGCGTCCGGAACGGACTTCGGTGGTTTGATCCGTTAAACGGTAATAGTAGATTCCGGAAGGAAGTCCGGATACCGGCAGCCGGTAGGTACCATCACTTACACCCTGCAGGTCGAAAACGATTCGTCCGGTGCCGTCAAACATCCGGAAGGTGGCATCACCGATGGCTCCGGTGATTTCCAGATCGGCTCGTTCGCTGGCCGGATTGGGATAGACCGTAGCAGTTAGTACATCCATCGTTGCACCGATTCGTTCTGATGCCACATCCACCTCGAACGAAGGATCGGTCGGGTACAAACCGGGACCGAGGACCAGCACACGACAGAAACGGTTGAAGCATCGTGCCAACGAATCACGGACCGTCAGACAGATGGTGTAGCTGCCGGGCGAAAAATATTGATGTACAGGATTCGGAAGATTGGAAGTCGTGGAGTCACCGAAATTCCAATGGTACGTCATGGAGCCGTTCGAGCCCAACGTACTGAATTGGAAAAGTCCGGGAGTTCCTGCAATACGGTTCATCTGGAAATAGGCGGAGCATACGCTGTTGACCGGTTGCAAGGGACGGACCACCAAAGTCCTGCAAACAGTGGAGGAACAAGCGCCGGCGCTGTTCACCGTCGTGACGGTCAGACAAACCTGGTAAACGCCGGTATCCGCATACGTGTGGAAAGGTGTGCGAAGCGTCGAGGTATCACCGTCCCCGAAGGTCCAGTAGTAAGTGGTGCCGGGTGCCATGGTCAACGGAACGAAACGGAAAGAGAGCGGCGCGTTGAACTGACGATTGAAACTGAATGCGGCGTTGCAGACCGGGGGAAGCGGCGCATTTACACGGACACTGTCACACCAGGTATCGGTACATGTTCCACCGGTATTGCTGGAAACCCTTGTGACCGTCAGGCATACCCAATAGACTCCCGGTTGTACGTATTGATGTACGGGATTGACCGCCGTAGATCCCGTACCGTCTCCGAAGTTCCAGGAATACGTAGAATTCGTGGTGACCGTCTGAGGACGAAACGATGCCGTCTGGGTGGAATTGTTCACTGCCCATGCGAAGCGTGCGGAACATGGATTCGGCACCTGACTGATAAATACGCTGTCGCACCACGATGCCGTACAGGTCAAACCACCGTTCACGCCGATCGTGGTAACGGTAAGACAGACAAGGTAGGGTCCCGGCTGCGTATAGACGTGTGCGGGCGTACGCAACGAAGAGGTCGTACCGTCACCAAAGTCCCACGCAAAGACGGTGCCGGTGGGATTGATAGCCGGATTGAAATAGACGGCGTTCGTAGTCTGTGCGAACTGATAAGTGAAATGGGCATCGCACGGGTTAGTATTCACTGTGGTAACACGCACGCTGTCGCACCAGGTGGCGCTACATGCGACGGAACCGGTGGCGGTGTAACGGGTCACCGTAAGACAGGCCCAATAAGCTCCCGGCTGCGCGTAGGCATGGGTCGGTGTTCGCAAAGTGTCCGTAGTACCATCGCCGAAGTTCCACAAATACCGCGTAGCAAGGGTGTTTGACACAGGCTGGAAGTAAAATGCAGAAGAATTGGCTGCAGTAGCGGTGGCGGAGAAATGTGCGTCACAGTTGACCGTGCTGTTTGTAATACGCACCGTATCACAGAACGTATTCACACAGGTGCCGTTCGTTACAGTAAGACAGGCGAGATAGGCACCCGGACCGGGGTAGACGTGCGAAGGGTTCAGCTGGTTGGAAGTGCCGCCGTCTCCGAACGACCACGCGTACTGTGCCGTGTTGCCGTTCAATGCAGGACTGAACTGGATTCCGTTGACGACATTCGCGGAAGTCCACGTGAACTGCGGATTGCAAAGTCCGGTGGCGCTGTTGCCAACACGTACCGAATCACACCACTGTGCGGTGCAGGACGTGCCGGACGAGGTGAATGCGGTGACCGACAGACAGACCCAATAGGCACCGGGCTGCAGAAACAGATGCTGCGGATTCGGAAGATTGGAAGGCAGACTTCCGTCACCGAAATTCCAGGAATACTGGGCCGCAGCAACTGAACCGACCGGGAAAAAAGACACATTCATTGAACCCGATGTCACCTGATAGGTGAACTGAGCGGTACAGCCACCGGAGTTCTGTGCTTCGGCCGGTTTCAATCCGGCGATCAGCAATACTGTGAACAAGGCGAAAAGCTTCGCTGCGATACGGATCATCGATTTCATGACGCTTAGGTTTAAAAATATAGCGGTAAGACGCTTCCACTGGGGAAGGGTTTACCGAAAAGCTAAAAGTAATGACTTCCAATGGATTATGAAAGCAGCCGAAAACGTATCAGTTTTGCGGATACACATCCTTCATATAATCCGCCCACGATTTCTGGCGAAAAATATCCCCGCCGTAATACCGTGCAATGTCCTTCAGGAATCGGGGATGAATATACCCGGGGACCGCATCCAGAATCGTATTGTTCTCATCCAATACGACCAGCATCGGAAGCACCAGATTGTTACGGCACAGCTCCATTGACAGCTTGTTGAACGGTATCTGCTCATTGTAGGCTCCGGAAAAAATTTTTCCGTTAAATGCGTACTCATCAGCCGAGAGCGCATTCAGTTCGACGAGTTCAAACGTCTTGGAAAGATAATCCGCACAGGCGGTATCGGAGAAGGTAGCCCGACGCATCACCTTGCAGGCGTTACACCATTCGCTGTCGATCATTACAAGTGTTTTACGCTTCTTCTGAAATCCGACAGAAAAAAACTGCTTCGGGTCGGTCCATTTCAACCGCTCCATCTTCTCCTTGTTCAGAGAGTCGAAAAACGCTTTTTCGTACTGGGCGTTGAAGTCGTCGAAGTTGCAGTTGCGTGAAGCGTTTTCCAGAATGAAAATCAGTATCGGTTCGATCTTTCTCACATCGAGGTAACCGGCTGCGGAAAGACTGGTCTGGAATTTATTCTTGGCAGGATCGTAGTTGTTCAGGAAAATAGTGGACGGATACGACAGCTTTCCGTTGAGCATTTCAACGGCGAACTCATGCGGCCGACGCGGCTCAGGGGCCGTCGGCTTATAGGTCTTGCCCAGGAACTCGATGGTGTCCTTACCTTCAGCATCGAACTGGACGGGGTAGAAGTTCTGATTGATGTATCCGGCCAGACCCGGATCGGAGTAGGTGGTCTTCATCATGTGCTTGCACCAACCGCACCAATCCGTATAGAAATCCAGAATGATAGGCCTGGGTGCAGTCTTCACCTTCTCCAACGCTTCCTGCAAGGTCATCCATTTTACGAGCCCACCCTCTTCTCCCGGGTTGGCGGCAAGCGAGAACGCATTCAGCAGGATAACGGCAGACAGACCACCTGCCAAGGCGAAGCGACGTAGGTTGGTAAACATGGTATCGATGTACGAGAACGGAGAATGAATGTTACCCGTCAATCGGCGATCAACAACTTCCGTACCGAAGTTCCGGTGACCGAGCCTTGCAATTTCAAAAGATAGATGCCAGAGACCAGCTTCCTTTCATAGCGCAAGCGGTGGTCACCGACACGCATGAAGCCTTCCGAAATCCGATCTACCGACCGTCCTTGCTCATCCAGCAGTTCAATGTCCACGTTTTGGTTGGTTTGTAAGGTGAACGTAATTTCGAAACTGCCACTGGAAGGGTTCGGATACGTCTGCAGTTGCAGGCTGAACGGATCGATGACCGCTACTCCGGCAGTAAGCGAATCGAAGACCTGCCAAGCGTCCATCGTGAAAATGCCGCGGCCATGCGTTGCA
>JBJOMA010000187.1:0-7893 GCA_046052625.1 Bacteroidota bacterium | reverse complement strand
GAAAGTACTTTTACAGCATTGAAACCTACAAAAGAATAATCTCAGATGTGACTCAATTATTCCCGGATAAAATCATCAAGTTTTTATTGTGTTCAAATGATCCTGAATCCTTAAAGAGAATACATGAATCAATTGATAATAGCATAATTGCACCCGGACACGAACTTGTTGACCTATACTGCCTTTCAAAATGTGATTATATCGTAGGTCCTCCGAGTACTTATTCCATTTGGGCCTCCTATTACGGAAACGTTCCTTTATACTTAGTCAGAAATCCTGAAAAAAGATTTCAACTTGACGAATTTAAAATCATCGATTGTTTTTAAGAGGAAAATTATGTCGAGAAGGCTGTTGACCAGGACTTTTTCACATGTCTGTGAGATGAACCCCGTTGCTGTCGACGGTTATCCGCTCCCCTTTTTCGCCGCGTATGGAAATCCCGTTCTGATCGATGCGGATATCGCCCTTTGCTTCATCGGTATCCGATCCTATGGATGATTCCGTGCCGTCGCAATCGACACAACGAAGTCCTTCTCCCGTCATCTGCCAGGTGCGTCCGACCATATCCCGGTCGTAAATGTTCCCGATATTGCTTACATCATAGATGATCTTTTTCATCGATGGATCCAGGTAGATGTTTCTACCCATCGGCACCTGCAGTACCAGTTGGACGCGCTGGTTGCGGAAGGGTGCATCAGCAGGAACGGAAAGAAAATGATCCAGCGATAGAACTGAATCATTACGACTGAAAGAGTAGACGATACCGGCAGCGGTCTCTGCGGCAGCGGCTGCATCTTCTCCCCGCGCGTAATTAAGTCGGATCAGGTGGAACTGATCGTCCGGACTTGCAGTAATATCCATCCGCACGCTGTTCCTGTGCATACGGCCATCGACGGACCGGAAATCCCAATCCTCGTCACTATCGCCTTTGTCTTCACTGTATTCCTTATCAAGACTTTTATCTTCTGTAGCGCTCACCACCAGCGTCGCGGATCCGTTTACAGGCAGGATTTCCGAAGAGCGGACACTGCTTTCCTCCCGGAACTGACCTGCTGTCCGGATGCCGACGTAAGCGGTGAGCAGTACACCTGAAACCCATAAGCCCAACAAGATATAACCGGCCGCACGTGGCATGCGGATATTGAAAAGGAGTTTAGCACCAGCCCATGCCAAGGCAAGGAAGGGAATTCCCAGCGCGAGTGTAAGACCCAGCCATACCCAGACAAACCAGTTATCCTCGTTAAAAAGGGAGACAATCGCTTGCGGAAGATCAACACCGGGAACATGGAAAACGGCTGCCAGCAATCCGGCTAACAAAGCGAAGCAAGCAAACAATCCGAACACAAAAAAAAAGAACGCCAGCACTTTGACGACCGCCTTCAAGAAATAGCCGACGACCTCGACGATGCCACCGATAAACCGGCGGAAATAGGATTCGCTGTTTTTACGTCCAGATGCGGCCATTTCCTGCGCCCGCCGCTTCACCTGCTCCATCTCTTCGCGGATATTCCGTTCGATGGTGGAAAGGTTTACGGGTTCGCCCCTCATCCGGAGCTTGTCGGAGGTAGAAACCGCTTTCGGAATAACCACCCATAAGATGATGTAAAGAAGCAGTCCGGTTCCAAAGCCGAAAAAGAGCAAGGCGAAAAACAATCGGAGCCAGAGTGCATCAATACTCAGGAATGCGGCGATTCCGGAGCATACGCCACCCAGTATCTTGTCATCGGGGTCACGGAAAAGTTTGCGTGAGACAGGCAGGGGCTGATCCGAAGATGAATCCCTTATCGACTCGTCGTTGAAATCTTCCGGCTGCCCGATCGCTTTTATCACCTGTTCGATATCATTCAGGGTCACGACCTGTAATCCATGCGAAAGTTTCTCCTGTAGCAGCTCCGCCACGCGGGCTTCGATATCCTGCAGGATCTCCTCCCTTCCCTCCGTGGCGGAGAGAGAACGGCTGATGGAATCCAGGTAACTCTTGAACCGCTCGTAGGCGGCTACTTCCAAATGGAAATTGATTCCGCCGATACCGGCGGTCACAGTGTTCTTCATGACTGATGGTTTTTTCTAGTTGCGTTTTGCACGGTCACCACCAGGTCGTTCCAAGTAGTGTCCAATGCCTCCAGATAGGTACGACCTTCCGCGGTCAGGGAATAATATTTTCGGGGCGGTCCGGATTTGCTCTCCTCCCACCTGTACTGCAGCAATCCTGCATTCTTCAGGCGAGTGAGCAGCGGATAGAGCGTTCCTTCCACCACCATGAGTCGGTGGTTTTTCAGCTCACCGATGATATCGGAGGGATATACCTCCTGGCGGTTCACGATGGCCAAGATGCAATACTCCAACACGCCTTTCCGCATTTGTGCCTGTGAATTTTCCAGTTGTTGATTCATGGCTGATATTCGATAGGACAAAGATATGCCATAAAATTAGTACCTTGTTATACAAAGTACTTAAATTTTAATATTATATTGATTTTCAATGAAATAAAATTATTATGTACAAAAAAGCCCCGACCGAAACCGGCCAGGGCTTTGTCTTTTTAAAGGAAAGGGTTATTTCTTCCCCTTGATTTCGATCAGTTCCACTTCAAAGACAAGGGTAGAATTGGGACCGATTTTCGGACCTGCCTGACGCTCTCCGTAGGCGAGCTCGGAAGGAATGACCAACCGGTACTTGGAACCGACGTTCATGAGCTGAAGCGCTTCTGTCCAGCCTTTGATGACCGCTCCCACCGGGAACTCGGCAGGTTGACCGCGATCTACGGAACTGTCGAAAACAGACCCGTCGATCAGGGTACCATGGTAATGGGTCACGACCGTATCGGTAACTGTCGGCTTAGGACCGTTGCCCTGCTTGATCACCTCGTACTGAAGACCGCTGGCGGTGGTGGTGACACCTTTTTTCTTTTTGTTCTCTTCCAGGAATTTCTTTCCCGCAGCTGTATTTTTCTCGGAATCTTCCTGCTGTTTGCGCTGTAGGAACACCTGGATGCAAGCCTGAGCATCGTTCTGGTCGATCATCAGCGAATCGCCTTTCAAGGCCGCCGCCATTCCTGCTTTAAGGATATCCAGATCGAGACTTGTCAGGTTGTCTTTTTTCATGTTGGCGCCGATGGAGACACCGATACTGTAAGAGACGGAGTCAGAGATGTTCTTTAGCGTGACATCGCCCTGACCGCGCTGGCCATTACAGGAAATAAGCGATGCACTGAATGCGATCGCCAGGAAAGAAGCTTTGAATTTCATGGTTCTAAATTTGAGCGGGCAAAGATAGGAATAAAGCCGCACAAGGAGCTACCTTTATCCTAGCAAACCGAATACTGTGCCCAAAATCCTCCGGATCATCAACCGCCTCAATCTTGGCGGTCCGACGTTCAACGCCGCCCTGCTCAGCAAGCACCTGTCGCCGGAGTTCGAGACCATGCTGCTGGCCGGTGTCCGTCAGGACAGCGAGGAGAGCTCCGCTTTCATCGTAGAAGAAATGGGCTTGACTTTCACGGAATTACCGGACATGCAACGGGCTATTAATCCGGTACGTGATTACAAAGCCTACCGCGAAATCGTACGCATCATCCGCAAGTACCGACCGGATATAGTACACACGCACGCCGCTAAAGCCGGTGCCTTAGGCAGACTGGCCGCATTCAGTGAAAACGTACCGGTGGTCGTTCACACCTTTCACGGACACGTCTTTCACTCCTACTTCTCCCCTGCCGTTTCAAAGTTTTTTCAGACCATTGAACGGCGACTGGCTCGCCGGACATCAGCCGTCATCGCCCTGAGCGAAAAACAGAAGTCCGAATTGTCAGACGACTACAGGATATGTCCACCTGAAAAGATCCGTGTCATCCCCTTGGGATTCGATCTTTCCAGATTCACATTGGACCAAGAACAAAAGCGCAAGGAATTCCGCAGTCAATATTTCCTTCGCGAGGACCAGCTTGCCATCGGTATAATCGGACGATTGGTGCCCGTGAAGAATCATCCTATGTTTCTCGAGGCCGCTCGGCAACTGCTGCAACAGTATCCGGAGCGCCTGCGTTTCTTCCTCATCGGAGACGGTGAATCCCGGGGCGACCTGATCCGACAGTGCGAATCATCGGGCATCGAGCATGTTTTTTTTCCTGACACTGCTGCAAGCGCTTCGGTCACCTTCACCGGCTGGAGAAGAGACATTGATACGGTAACGGCCGGCCTCGATATCGTCGCACTGACTTCCTGGAACGAAGGAACACCTGTAAGCCTGATTGAAGCGCAAGCCTCGGGCAAGCCCGTTATTACGACCCGTGTGGGAGGAATTGAAAACGTCGTAAGGGAATCTGAATGCGCACGTCTTGTGCCGCCCGGTGATATCGATTCGTTCGTCTCCGCGCTTTCGGCTCTGATACAGGATCCGAATGCACGCACAGGGACATCATTGATGCAGATGCGCGAACATGTGCTGAATCAATTCCATTACAGCCGACTTTGCGCCGATATGACCGGGCTTTATCGTGAACTTCTCTCAGAAGCTTCAAAAAAGGTTTAAAAAGGCCATATTTTAGGAATATTCGAAGTGTTCTTATTTGCTTCGTACCCCCTTTGGGTCGTATTTTTGTCTACTATACCGACCGGATGAGGCGCATTATTTACCTGTTGGCGGCAGCCGCCCTTTTTTCCTGTAAACCCTTGGCTCCCAACCGGATGTTCAAGACCTCGGAACATTTCCCTTCCGCTTCCGATTCGCTTAACAGTGTCGGATCCTATGTTCTCGCTCCCTTCGACCATCTAACCCTGAGCATCTTCAGCAATGACGGATTCAAGCTGATCGACATCGCCAATCAAGGGTACATGGACCTGCGTAATTCCTACGTGGAGTATGTCTTGAACGAAAAAGGCTCTGTGAAACTACCGGTGATCGGATACGTCGATCTGAAAGGACTCACCATCGAGGCGGCCGAGCGCCTGCTTGAATCCAAATATGACAGGTATTTCAACCAGTCGTATGTACACCTCGAGGTCATGAACCGTCAGGCCATCGTTTTCATCGGTGACGGAAAGGGCCAGGTAGTACCTTTGAAACACGAGAACACCACGTTGTTCGAAGTCCTCGCGCTGGCCGGTGGTATCACCGATCTGGGAAAGGCCTATCGGATACAGATCATCCGCGGAGAAGGACCGAATCCAAAGATCTATCAGGCGGATGTTTCCGAGATGTCCGGAGTCGCTGCCGGAAAAGTCTACATCCAGTCGAACGACATCATCCACGTTGATGCTTACCCGAATTACCTCAGCCGTTTCAACCAACGACTGCTTCCCTTTTTCGGCATTCTGACCACCTTCCTGCTTGTACTCAATCTCACTAAGTGATCAGGAATGGCCAAGAAAAGAATCACAGGTCTTAACGAAGAATTCGACGCGAAGCTTTTCGCCATCACCGCGAGGAAGTATTCGTATTGGGTGCTGTTCCTGGTATCGGTATCCCTGTTGCTTTCCTACCTCTACCTCCGGTACACGCCTGCCACCTTCCAGTCCGGTTCGACGATCAAAATTGGTATGGAGAACAACGCCAATGCGCTGTTCAATTATCCCAACGCACAATTCAGCGACATCCTTGGAATCACCCAGTTGGCAGGTGATGTGGAACTGCTTCGGTCCCGGAAGCTCATGTCGCGCGTGGTGGAGAAGATGCCCCTTAAGGTCAGTTACTACTCCCGTGGCAGTGTACTGGACTTCGAGAATTACAAGAATAGTCCTTATGAAGTTGAGTACGACCTCACTGATTCCTCGATGTTGGGGACCCGTTTCGAGATCTCCTTTAATGGCTCTTCCAATTACCGTATCCAATTCAACCATGACGGAAAGGACTATCTCGTAGACGGCCGGGCGGGTGAGTGGATCACTACGCAGGGTATCCGCTTACGCATCGCCCTCAACGATCTTCAACAGATAGCCAACCAGCAGCAATCGATCAGCAAGGACTCCTACTACTTCGTCGTTAACAACCCTTGGTCACTGGTCGAACGGTTCATCCGGAATGTATCTGTTTCTGTCCTGAACCAGAACGCCCAGACAATCCTCATTCAGTTCTCCGATAATAATCCGGTGAAGGCGGCCGACTTCGTCAATACGATCGTGGATGAATTCAACAGCTACGACCGCGAAAGGAAATCAGAGGGAGCGATCCGGACCATCGATTTCATCGACGAAACCATCGTCGCCATCGACAGTCAGCTGAAGACCTCCGAATTCACTTTGGAGAACTTCAAGAAGTCGAACATGATCATCGACCCGACGGAGAATGCGACGAACGTGCTTGCACATATCAATACGCTCATCGATCAGCGGGTGCAGTTCCAACTGGACTTGGCAGTCCTGGATCGACTTGAAAAATCGGTGACGCAGAACAAGAAGCTGGAGAACCTGCTACCCCTGTTGGCCGGGACTCAATCGGACGAAGTCATCAAGGGGCTGGTACAGCAGATCCAGGAATTGGAAAACGATCGTGTTAACCTTCGCTTCTCGGTGACGGAAGAGAACGCCGGTATCCGGGCGATGGATATTGAAATCGCCAACCGGAAGAAGATCCTCTACAATGCGATCAGCAGTGCACGTTCCGCTTTATCCGAACGTATCAGCAGCCTCGACATTCGTATCGGAGAATTCGAAGGTAACTTCATCAAGCTTCCCAGCAAGGAAGCCGAATTGACGCGATTGAGCCGCCTTTACGATGTCAACCAGAAATTCTACCAGTTATTGCTGGAGAAAAAAGTGGAATTCTCGATCAACCGTGCCGGCATCACGTCGAACAACATCGTCCTGGAGCGGGCCTCCATCTCCTCCTCGCCTATCTCTCCGAACCGGAAACTGGTCATCGCAAGCAGCCTGCTGATCGGATTGCTGCTCAGCTTCCTGCTCATCTTCCTGAAATACCTGTTCTATAACGAGATCACTTCCCTTGAGGAGATCGGACAATACACCGATGCCGCCCTTTTGGGCATGATTCCTCGTTACAAGAACGATATCCCGGTATCCCAACTGCTCGTCGACAAGAATCCGAAGTCCGCGATTTCCGAATCCTTCCGCTCAGTACGAACCAACCTGCAGTTCATCAGCAACGAAGAACGCTCAAAGATCATCGCAATCACTTCCACGATATCCGGTGAGGGAAAGACGTTTGTCGCCATCAATCTGGGCGGCGTCATCGCTTTTTCAGAAAAGAAAGTGGTGATTGTAGACTTGGATATGCGGAAGCCGAAGATCCACCTGGGCTTCAATTCCCAGAACGTAAAAGGCATGAGTACGATCCTTATCGGCAAGGATTCTCCGGCCGATTGCATCAACAAGAGTACGCTGAAGAATCTCGATTTCATCACTGCCGGGCCGATCCCTCCGAACCCTTCGGAACTGATCCTTTCCGATCGTATGAACCAGACGATCGAATACCTGAAAGCCAACTACGACGTCGTCATCGTCGATACGCCGCCGGTGGGCATTGTCACGGACGGTGTGCACCTGATACAGCAGGCCGATTACCCCTTATACATCGTACGTGCCGAGTATTCCAAACGGATGTTCATCAACAACATCAATAAGTTGATGGAGGAGAATAAGATCCGGAAGCTGTCGGTTATTCTTAACGGTGTAGAAAACTCGCGTGCCCGATACGGATACGGGGGATACGGGTATGGGTACGGATACGGGTATGGCTATGGGTATGGCTATGGTTATGGCTACGGATATGGCTATTACGACGAAGACCATAAACCGATGCCTACGCGTTGGGAACGTTTCCGGAACCTGTTCAAACGTTCATCCTGACAACCGATGAAATTCCATAAAACACCGATCGAAGGATTAGTCGTCATCGAGCCGTCCGTTTACAGCGATGAGCGCGGGAGCTTCATGGAAA
>JBJOMA010000186.1:0-4084 GCA_046052625.1 Bacteroidota bacterium | reverse complement strand
ATCCGAGGATCCAGCAGATCCAGACCATGATGGGCGACATCCTACGTTTCGAAATCTCTTCCCATTCCCTCCACCTATTCGGAAACTGTCGCGAACTCAAGGAAAAGGGCACTTGTAAGCACCAATCCCTTAAAAAAGGCGTTTCCTGAGAAAACCGCCGCTAATCCGTGAGTGTAAAACTCCCTGATTGCGACGGCTCCTGTCTTTTCAAAAAAACATACTTTTGACCCATGGATTTCACTTATTCCGTCACGAAAAAAGGAGATTACGCGCTTATTGAAATGAGCGGGAATCTGATTGACAAGAACCAGGCGACTCCGCTGCTGGATGAAATACAGTCCATGATCGAGGGCGGACTGAAAAATTACGTCATTTCGATGGAGCAGTTCAAATACCTGAACAGCAACGGATTGAATGTACTGGTGAACATCCTGACAAAAAGCCGAAAAAACGGCGGTGATACGACCATCTGTTGCGTCAATAACAAGATCAAGGAACTCCTGATGATCACCAAGCTGAATACGGTATTCACAATTACGGAAGACCTGCCATCGGCCATCCGTCAGTTCCAGGCTTGAGATATGTCGGTGGATGTATTACTCGGCCTCCAATGGGGCGATGAGGGTAAAGGGAAAATCGTCGATGTTCTGACGCCCGATTACAATGTGGTCGCACGTTTCCAGGGTGGACCGAACGCCGGACATACCCTCGAATTCGAAGGTATCAAGCACGTATTGCACACCATTCCTTCCGGTATTTTCCGTGAAGGCAGCATCAACATCGTCGGAAACGGAGTCGTCATCGACCCGATAACGCTTCGAAGGGAAGTTGAGGCCCTTCAACAGATGAATGTACCCATCATGGACCGGTTGTTCGTTTCGCGCAAGGCGAACCTCATCCTGCCGACACACCGGTTACTCGATGCCGCCTCCGAGGCAATGAAAGGCGCTGAAAAGATCGGCTCTACGCTTCGAGGCATCGGGCCCACCTACATGGATAAGACCGGACGTAACGGACTCCGTGTCGGCGACATCGAAGCCAAGGATTTCAGGGAACGCTACCAGAAACTGCGGAAAAAACATATCGACCTGTTACGCTCGATGAATTACCCGGACGATAAGCTGGCCGAAATGGAGACCGACTTCTTTTCCGCTGCAGCGTTCCTCGCAACCCTGAATCTCGTCGACAGCGAGCACCTCATCAACGACTATATCCGCTCGCACCGTTCGATTCTGGCAGAAGGGGCTCAAGGCTCCCTGCTTGACATCGATTTCGGATCATATCCGTTTGTCACCTCTTCCAATACCATCACTGCCGGCGCTTGCACCGGACTTGGTGTAGCACCACGGCATATCGGCAAAGTGTATGGCATCTTCAAAGCCTACTGCACACGCGTCGGCAGCGGCCCCTTCCCTACCGAACTGGAAAACACTACGGGTGAAGCACTTCGTAAGGCCGGAAACGAATTCGGTGCGACCACCGGTCGTCCCCGCCGTTGCGGTTGGCTGGATCTTCCGGCACTTAAATACGCTATCATGATCAACGGCGTCACGGACCTGTGCATGACAAAGCCGGATGTATTAAGCGGATTCGATGAGATCCACGTCTGTACGCATTACGAAATCGGCGGAGAGAAGATCGATTACATGCCGTATGACATCGTGCATCAACCGGTAGTACCCGTTTATACCAAACTTCCCGGATGGAAGCAGGATCTTACCGGCATCAACAAGGAAACGGAATTCCCGAAGGAACTGGCCGGCTACATCACCTGGCTGGAAGAACAACTTCACGTACCGATCAGCATCGTATCGGTAGGACCTGATCGCAGACAGACCGTTCTCAGGAAATCCTGACACCCGGCATTTCTCCATCGGATAAACCCGCAACTCGCAACTCCTCATTCAACTCAGTCGCACGACCGGTGGGGTGAAATTTTTCCAGTAGTTAGCGAATCAATAATTTCTTCCGGCGAGCGGAGCGAAATAAGCGAATCCGGTGTAAGTGAGGGTTGTCCTGCATCCACCCACGCTGAATACCAGAAGGATCCGACCCTAACCACCGACATACGCATTCGACGTTCCACTTGTCCTTCCAGTGCTGTATGGTATTCGCCGGAGTAAGAACGAGAGTAGACACGCAGGACTTGCGAGCCGCGCTCTTCAAAAGCGTACTTCCGATCGGAGCGCGTCTGCTCATCCAATCTTCGTTCAAAACCAAGGACCGAATCCACTGCCGCGGAACTCTCACGCAGAACCGTCCACGCAGTTTCAAGCGGACGAATGTAGTTGCAACAAGGTTCCGGCAGCCAATCGTAGTCGGGACCGAAAAGTTCAGGCAGACGGGACTCCCAAAGTCCGTGAATCCCCTTTTGTCCGGTGAGCTGTCCGTTGTAATTCCGCGTACAATGCAACGGCACATGAGCGTCTGCCACGTAATGTCCCAGTACCGAGGAGAAATAAAGGATGTGTTCCGTATTATGTTCGGCGAAGGCCCTGACCAACCGATAGTACGTCCGTTGAATGGCCCAGGGAACGATCCCATGTTCTTTCAGGGTATCTTCTGAAAATTTGCAAACCGCGTCCTCCCACCTGTGCGGAACCGAATCGACGCCTCCGTAACGGTCCAAGTCCATGAAATGGCGAGGAGCCTCTTCGGGATCCGAGTAGCGTCGTTGATCCGGATCGACTGCATGCTCGAAAACGAAACGGATGTTCTTTTTGTAAAGAGAAAAGAGTTCCGGCGGCAGTGTGAAGCATGCCATGTAATTGATCCGCTGGTGCGCCCAGAAACCCCAGGCGCAAGCATCACTTTGCCATAAAACAAAACCTAGAAAAAGAAAGTACACGCATTTGCGCATGGAACAAAACAAGCATTCCGGCGACTAGACTGCAACCGCAGAAAAAAGGGATAATAAAAAGGGGGATCAGCCTTCCACCAACTGCTTCATCCGTACCAAAGCGCCGTTCTCCAGTACGGGAATAACCTCCGTCTGGTTCGGTGTGAGGCAATACTTGATGTCCCGCTTGAGGTTCAGCCGAGCCAGTCTCTCCTTGTGATAGGAATAGTTCAGGAACTTCACAGGATCCTGCTTGGCCATCTGATACAGATACTTCAGAGCCAGACAGCCGTCACCGTGATGGTATTTGTCTGAACGAAGCAAGAGCTCTTCTGTCACTGCACCTGCGAAAAGAGAATCTTCCAGGTTGAACTTGTTCTTCCATCCGGAGCAGAGCAGAAGTATATCGCGCTCCTGCTGAACGAGCCAGGAACAAAGCGCACCGATATTCAGGAATGAACCGATGACGACTTTAAAGGCATTCTTTGATACTTCAATGGCCTGTGTACCATTGGTCGTGGTGATGACCAATGTCTGTCCTTTGATACGACTATCCATGTAGTGGTAGGGAGAATTTCCGAAATCAAATCCTTCCACCTGGACAGCATCTCTTTCAGCTCCGGTAAGATAACCGCGCTCCTTCCACTGACGGGCCTCTTCCACCGTTGCGACGGGAATCACCTTATCAGCGCCCCATTCAAAGGCCGTGCAGATAGCCGACGTCGCACGGAAGATGTCGATGATGACGACAATAGCTTCATCGCTCTTATACACCGGATAAAGGGCCGGTGAGAAGCATGCATCGATCTTATAGGTTGCGTCTTGGCTCATGAAAAAGTAATCCGGATCGCTCAGGATACAGGTTATTTCTTGTAAAACGGGATCTTGACGACTTTGGCTTTGAGGGCCTTGTCACGAATGGAGATGAAGATGTCATTACCCTCGGTGGCAGCGGCTGCTTCCACATAACCCATTCCGATCGCTTTTTGGAGGGAAGGCGACTGGGTGCCGGAGGTGACCTTGCCGATCACTTTCCGTTTCCGTCCACAATCGCGTAATCATGCCGCGGAATACCGCGGTCGATCATTTCGAATCCGACCAGCTTCCTTGCAACTCCGGTATCCTTCTGCTTTTTCAGCGCCTCGCTGTTGGTGAAGGATTTGGTGAACTTGGTGATCCAGCCGAGGCCGGCTTCGATCGGCGAAGTAGTATCGTCGATGTCGTTGCCATAGAGGCAGAATCCCA